>CADCPJ010000232.1 GCA_902803245.1 uncultured Lachnospiraceae bacterium
AAACTTCCCGGCTTCATCATCCTGTCCTGTGAGCTGATCGACCACAACGGGGACGAGCTGAAGAGATGCGTTCACGAGTACGTGAAGCAGTGGGGACTTGGCGAGGAGTTCTCGAAATGGGTGGATGCGGAAAACCTCTTCTGCTCCACGTTGGTGGACCGCATCGTCCCGGGTTATCCGCGGGCAGAAGCGGAGCAGCTGTGGGAGGAGCTCGGATATGAAGACAACCTGCTTGACACCGGAGAAGTGTTTGGCGCGTGGGTCATCGAGGGACCTCAGTCCATAAAAGACGAGTTCCCGTTCGAGAAGGCGGGTCTTCCGATCATCGTCGTGGACGATGTGACTCCTTACAAGCAGAGGAAGGTCCGCATCCTTAACGGCGCGCACACATCCTTTGTCCTCGGCGCCTATCTCGCGGGGCAGAACATCGTCCGCGACTGCATGAAGGACGAAGTGATCCGCGGGTTCATGAACGAGACCCTCTATGAGGAGGTGATCCCGACACTGGATCTGCCAAAAGACGACCTCCTTGATTTCGCCGCGGCGGTGACGGAGAGATTTGCAAATCCCTATATCGACCACCAGCTCCTTTCCATCTCTTTGAATTCCACTTCAAAATGGAAAGCGCGCTGCATGCCGTCCGTGACGGAATACGTGAAGAGGAAAGGCAGGCTTCCGAAGTGCCTGGTCTTCTCGTTTGCGGCCTACATCGCATTTTACCGCGCGGGCCAGGAGATGGGAGAGGGCAAGCTGATCGGAAAGCGCGGGGGCGACACCTTCGAGATCTCCGACGACCAGTGGGTGCTGGATTTCTACTATGGACTTAAGGGAGCTTCGAGAGAGGAGCTCGTGCATGCAGTCGTGGAAAATGAGCGCATGTGGGGCGCGGAGCTGAAGGAACTCCCCGGCTTCGAGGAAGCAGTTCTGAAGGATCTCGCCGACATCGACGAGAAGGGCATGTATGAGGCCATGAAGGCCGTCATCGCCTGACAGGAATGAAAACAGGATACCTGCCCGGCAACTTATATGCGGCCGGGCTTATCGGACAAGTTTACAGATATCATATGGGAAGCAGGTAGATACTATGCGGATTGCAGTGATCAATGAAAACAGCCAGGCGGCGAAGAACGGCCTCATCGTCTCCTGCCTCAAAAAGGTCGTGGAACCCATGGGCCATGTTGTCGACAACTACGGGATGTACACTGCGGATGACGCCTGCCAGCTCACTTACGTGAAGGCGGGACTCCTTGCCGGAATCCTGATCAATTCCGGGGCGGCGGATTTCGTGGTGACGGGCTGCGGGACGGGCGTCGGGGCGACGCTCGCCTGCAACGTGTTCCCAAACGTCATCTGCGGCCACATCGAGGATGCGGAGGACGCGTATATGTTTGGTCAGATCAACGACGGAAATGCCGTCGCGATCCCCTTCGCGAAGAAATTCGGCTGGGGCGGCGAGCTGACGCTGACCTATATATTCGAGAAGCTCTTCAGCGCTCCGTTTGGCGGCGGATATCCGCCCGAGAGAGTGGAGCCGGAGCAGAGAAACAAGAAGATACTGGATGAGGTGAAGAGCGTCACGACAAAAGACATGCTGACGATCTTAAAGGAGATCGACCAGGAATTCTTAAGGGAGACGATCAGCGGGGAGCATTTTTCGGAGCTCTTCTATCAAAACTGCAAGGATGAGTCGATTGCGGCTTATCTGAAGGAAATGGGGCAGCAAAGATGATGGACAGCAGAAATCTGTTTTCCCTTGAGGGGAAGACGGCGCTTGTCACCGGGGCGGCCTACGGCATCGGCTTCGCGATTGCGGAAGCCCTGTCCGGAGCCGGCGCAAGGATTGCCTTTAACGTAAGGAGCAGGGAGCACCTTAAGAAGGCCCTTTCCGATTACAGGGAGAAGGGAATCGATGCGAGGGGCTATCTCGCGGACGTGACGGATGAGAAGGCGGTCGGCGGGCTGGTGAAAGAGATCGAAGAGGATCTCGGGCCGATCGATATCCTGGTAAACAACGCGGGCATTATAAAGAGAATTCCGATGCACGAGATGACAGCAGAGGAATTCCGGCAAGTGGTGGATATCGATCTCACCGCGGCATTTATCGTGTCGAAGGCCGTGCTTCCCGGCATGATGGAGCGAAGGGCCGGAAAGATCATCAACATCTGCTCCATGATGAGTGAGCTCGGGAGAGAGACCGTCTCCGCATATGCGGCGGCGAAGGGCGGCCTCAAGATGCTCACAAAGAATATCGCCTCCGAATATGGAGCTTACAATATCCAGTGCAACGGCATCGGGCCGGGATACATCGCCACTCCGCAGACCGCTCCTTTGAGGGAGAGGGCCGCGGACGGGAGCCGGCATCCGTTTGACAGCTTCATTATCGCGAAGACCCCCGCCATGAGGTGGGGCAATCCGGAGGACCTGGCGGGAAGTGCCGTGTTCCTCGCGTCCAGGGCGTCCGATTTTGTAAACGGACACATCCTCTATGTGGACGGCGGAATCCTGGCGTATATCGGGAAACAGCCGTAAAGAGGAGCGGAGACTTTAAAAAGCTTCTATCGCGAGGAGGGTTTCAATCATGTTTGGTTTCAACAAAGACGCATTTCCCACTCCGTGTGAGGAAGGCGTGACGAGAAGGATTCTTACATACAGCGACAATCTCATGATGTGTGAGATCCGGTTTGAGAAGGGCGCAAAAGGCAATTTCCACTCCCACGTGCACGAGCAGATCACTTATGTCGCAAAGGGATCCTTTCTATTTACAATTGACGGGGAGACGAAGACCGTGCGGGAGGGGGACAGCGTCTATATGCCGTCCCGCGCCAATCACGGTGTGACCTGTCTTGAGGAGGGAATCCTCGTCGACGTGTTTTCGCCGAAGAGGGAAGATTTTTTGAAACATAAATCAATATAACTACAAGGAGGATACTAAGACAAAATGGATAAGATGGTAGAAATGTTTCGCAAAATCGGCATCGTTCCCGTCGTTGTAATCGACGACAAAAAGGACGCGGAGCCGCTCGCAAAAGCTCTCGTTGACGGCGGCCTTCCCTGCGCGGAGGTGACTTTCCGCACAGCGGCAGCGGAGGAGACCATTCGCATCATGAGCGAAAAGTTCCCGGACATGCTTGTGGGCGCCGGCACAGTGCTCACCACAGAGCAGGCGGACCGCGCGGCGGCTGCCGGCGCGAAGTTCATAGTGAGCCCGGGCTTAAATCCCGAGGTCGTCAGGCACTGCCTGAAGAAGGGAATACCGGTGATTCCGGGCATCCAGACCCCGACCGAGATCGAGACGGCGCTCTCACTTGGCCTTAAGACCGTCAAGTTCTTCCCGGCGGAGCCGGCGGGCGGCCTCAAGATGATCAAAGCGGTGGCTGCTCCGTACGTGGGGCTTACCTTCATGCCGACAGGCGGAATCAGCGCATCCAACGTGCGCGACTATCTCGCATATGACCGCATCGTGGCCTGCGGAGGCAGCTGGATGGTGAAGAAGGACCTGATCGCGGAAGGCCGGTTCGACGAGATCCGCGGTATGGTGGCGGAAGCGGCGCAGATTGTCAAAGAGATAAGGGGGTAAAAAAGGATGAATCTTGGACTGAAAGATGCGGCTAAGTGCCGCTACGACGCAGTGAGCCTCGGGGAGATCATGCTTCGTCTCGATCCGGGTGAGGGAAGAATCCGCACGGCGCGCTCCTTCCGCGCCTGGGAAGGCGGCGGAGAGTACAATGTCATCCGCGGACTGCGCAGGTGCTTCGGATACCGCACGGCAGTACTCACGGCATTTGCGGACAATGAAGTGGGCAAGCTGATGGAAGACTTTGTCCTTCAGGGCGGTGTCGACACCTCTTATATCAAATGGATGAAGACGGACGGCATGGGAAGACTTTGCCGCAACGGCATCAACTTCA
Organism: uncultured Lachnospiraceae bacterium; assembly: GCA_902803245.1. Taxonomy (GTDB): domain Bacteria; phylum Bacillota; class Clostridia; order Lachnospirales; family Lachnospiraceae; genus Chordicoccus. Next base: position 3,909 of record CADCPJ010000232.1, read on the forward strand.
CGGAGAGAGGCTTCGGAATCCGCGGGGCGATCGGCTGCTCCGACCGCGCGAACACGGCGATCTCGAAGGCGAAGGCCGAGGATTTCGATCTGGAGAAGCTCTTTAAGGAGGACGGCGTGAGATGGCTTCACACGGGCGGAATCTACGCGGCTCTCTCCGAGACCTCCGCGGAGACCGTCGTCGAAGTGATCAAGACGGCTAAGAAATACGGGACAGTCATTTCCTATGACCTCAACTACAGGCCTTCCATGTGGAGCGCCATCGGCGGCAAGGAGAAAGCCCAGGAGGTCAACAAGGAGATCGCGAAATATGTGGACGTGATGATCGGAAACGAGGAGGACTTCACGGCCTGCCTCGGCTTCGAGATCGAGGGAAATGACGAGAACTTAAAATCCCTGAATCTCGAAGGCTACAAGAAGATGATCAGCAAGGCGGCCCTCACTTATCCGAATTTCAAAGTTGTCGCCACGACCTTAAGAACCGTGAAGACGGCCACGGTCAACGACTGGAGCGCCATCTGCTGGGCAGACGGCGAGATCTATAAGGCCAATGACTACAAGGGCCTTGAGATCATGGACCGCGTGGGCGGCGGAGACTCCTTCGCGTCCGGACTCGTCTTTGGACTTATGGAGACCGGCGATCCTTCCGTTGCCGTCAACTACGGCGCTGCCCACGGGGCACTTGCCATGACGACACCGGGCGACACCACGATG
>CADCPJ010000233.1 GCA_902803245.1 uncultured Lachnospiraceae bacterium
CGCAACAGAACCCGGCACCGCCAGACGGCGGCACCGGGTTCTGTTTTCATCCGTGTAATTGTTCAGGAGAGCGGCGTCGCCGAGGCAATTCCGTTGTCCGGCTGCGCGGGGTGCTCCGCCTTCCAGGCCTCCACGAGGACCGCTGCCTTCGCGTCGTCCTCTCTGTCCTCCGGGGAGAGGGAGTCCTCATTGGAGTAGTAGTCCTTCGGGTCGGTCTTCGGCCTCCAGTTCTTGTAGTTCTCGTACCTCTTCTCCGGGTGCACCTTCTGGTTCCAGATCCGATCCGCCCTCGGAGCCCAGTCTCTCGCGTACTGGTAGCATTTCTCGCACTGATGCTCAACGCTCTCGGGCGAATTGAGATCCGTGGAGTGCGCCCCCGAGCGGAGTACCATCTCCTGGAGCACCTGCGGGTTCTCAAGCATCGGGCAGGGGCGAAGCAGGTTCTTATTGAACGGCTGGCGGTTCCTGTATTCCTGGAAGAGCGGCTGCTGCAGGCACTCGGCCAGGCTGTGCTCGCGGATGTTCATATTGGAATAGTGAATGAACACGCAGGGCTCCACATCGCCGTTGCTGTTGATGTGGCAGTAGTTTCTTCCGCCGGCGATGCAGCCTCCGACAAACTCGCCGTCATTCTGGAAGTCCATCGTGAAGAGCATGCGGTCTTTGCGGATCTCACGCACGCGGTAGAGCATGTATTCCCTCTGCTCCATTGTGGGAAGGAGGGATACGTCCGCGTCATTTCCGACCGGCATGTAGTGGAAATACCACGCATAGCGGCAGCCCTTGTCCTCGAGCATCGTGACGAACTCATCGCTCGTGATGACCGGGATATTGACCTTCGTGTAGCAGCAGGACGCGCCGAAAATGAGACCGTACTGCTTCATGAGATCGAAAGCGTTCATGACCTTTTCGTACACGCCCTCGCCGCGGCGGCCGTCATTGGTCTCCTCAAAGCCCTCGACGGATACGCCGAAGCTGAGATTCCCGAGGCGCTGCGCTTCCTTGCAGAAGGGCTCGTCGATCAGGGTGCCGTTGGTGTAAATGTGGAACTCGCAGTCGTTGTGCTTGTCGGCGAGCGCGAGGACGTCCTTCTTCCTGACCAGCGGCTCGCCGCCCGTATAAATGAAGAAATGGATTCCGAGCTCCTTGGCCTGCGTGATGATGCTGTCGATCTCGTCGTATGTGAGATTCAGCTTATGGCCGTATTCCGCTGCCCAGCAGCCCGTGCAGCGAAGGTTGCATGCGCTCGTCGGATCGAGGAGGATCAGCCACGGCACGTTGCAGTCCAGCCTCTCGCGGCTTCTTCTTACTTCCTTCGTCCCGCGGAAGAATGCCTCATATCCCATATTGAGAAGCGAGATCACAAGCACGTTCTCGTTGATCTCGTCGAATCCCTTCGCAAAAAAGCGGGACCACTTGCTCTCAGGGGAGGTGATGAGCCACTTCGCTTTCTCGTAAGCCTCATCCGTGAAGGTATTCCCCATCAGCTTTTTGACCAGATCCACGAGCTTCATCATCTGCTGGCTCTTGTCCGCGCCGTCCTTCTTGACGTATCTTACGGCCTGTCTGATCGCGATCTCAAATGCCTTCCTCTCTGCCAGATGCCCAAGTGATGCCATGTAATAAACCTCCTTATAATAGAAACTGTCATGTACCAGATTATTCTGTACAGATATAAATGACGGATAGTATCAGCGCGCCATCAGGTAGTGGGCCAGAATCGCCGCGCCTCCGATGAGGACGAGGCAGCCGCCTACCGTGACGAACTTGTTCATGGGGCCGCAGCCGAGCCGGTACCCGCAGATCATCCCGACAAGAACGCTCGCCGCCGTGATAATCGCAACGAGCAGCGCCGCGGCGATCAGCTGAAGTCCGAGGAAGCTGAAGCCAATCCCCGCGATCAGCGCATCAATCGAGGTGATAAAAGCCCAGAGCGCGATCACGTGGTAGTTGTAGCTGTCTTCCTTCTGCTCGTTGATCTTCCTGTTCCGCTTTGTATAAGACTTGACGATCATCATCGTCCCGAGGCCGAAGAAGATCAGAGCCGCGATAAACGTCCAGACCAGATTGGCCGACTGATAGCTCCTGTGGATCGCCGGAATCCAGGTGATGGCATTTCCGATCACCAGCATCCCCGCCTGAAACCCTGTGAAGAGCAGGATCATCTTGATCAGTTCTTTCTTCTCGATTCTGGAGACCATCGCGCCCTTATAGAGGCTGTAAGCGAAGACGTCCAAAGAGAGCCCGATCGCTATCAGATTTGACTGCCACAATCCCATTACGATTCATCACCTGCCCATTAAAACATTTCCTGCCGCCCAAAGACGCCCAAAGGCGCCCAAAGAGTAAAGGACCGGGCGGAACCGTTCCCGCCGCCTGAAATTGGACGAACAATTAGCATCCATTATATTAGGAAGATCATTTATCTCAAAAAAGCAAAAAAACAGAAATGTAACGCCTATGGCTACATTTCCATTCTTTTGTCACCTTCTTCTTGACAATCCGGCCATTTTCCAAAAAGAGCGGGGCTCTTAAGCCTTTTGGTAATCCCTCTCAATCCCGGAAATCATGTCCACCCTCGCTTCGTGGCGGCCGCCTTCAAATTCGCAGGAAAAGAACGTGTCGACAATCATCTTTGCCAGATCCCTGCCGACCACCCTTGCGCCCATGGACACGATCTGGCAGTTGTTGTGCCGCACAGCCATGGAAGCCGTGTACGGCTCCGAGCAGACGCAGGCCCGGATTCCGGGAACCTTGTTCGCAGCGAGCGAGATGCCCAGTCCTGTCCCGCAGACGAGCACGCCTTTCTCCACTTCTCCTTCGCGGATCGCCTCGGCCACCCTTCTGCCCGGGAGAGGATAGTCGTCGCCCCTGTCATTCGGGTCATAGTTGCCGTAGTCCGTGCACTCATGTCCCTGGGCACTTAAGTGCTCCATGAGCTGCAGCTTCAGTTCAATTCCCGCGTGGTCACTGCCAAACCCGATCTTCATGCCTTTCTCCTCCTCACTATGTGACAATGGGGACAGTCCCCATTGTCACCTTTTTCAAGAAAATAGTTGTTGCCTTGCGGTACCTGTAGTGCTATAATTGCTGACGGACGGTTAGCTCAATGGGAGAGCACTCGCTTCACGTGTGAGGGGTTGCAGGTTCGAGCCCTGTACCGTCCATTTTTCATGCACTTTTCTGCGCCCGTTTCCTTATGCGCTCCTGCCCTTCTGCACCTTTCTGTGCCCGTTTCCTTATGTCCCTTAAGCCGTCATGCCTTTTTCTGCGCTCTTCTCTTCCTCTTTTTCCTCTCTTCCCTGCGCCTTCGGTAATCCTCCATCGCCTCCGCCTCGATCTTCAGCGCAAATGCATCCCATTTCTTAAACCGGAAGACCCCGTGCTCAATATAGATGCGGATATAGCACACGGCGATCAGCCCGAGCGCCGTCAGCATGTCGAACATAGAGTGCTGCTTGATGAAGACGGTCGACAAAATAATAAGCACCGACCACACCGTGATGCCGATTCTCACGGACAGCCTCTTGAAAAACGGTTGGTCCGATTTCATGACCGCCATCCAGACGGCCGCCGTGTTGAAGACATGGATGCTCGGCCAGACGTTGGTCGGCGTATCCGTCGTCCACAGCCAGGCCACGAGGCGCGTGAACACATTGTCCCTCGGCATCTCGATGAGGCGGAGCGGCTGCCTGTTCGGAAGAAATGTGGAGATAAGGAGGAATATCGTCATTCCGATCATCAGTGTGGTCGACATGGCGTCATAAGCGTCACGGTCCTTGCGGTAGCTGACGACCAGCCCGATTGTGACAAAGAAGAACCACGACAGATACGGCACGACGAAGATCTCACAAAAAGGGATCACCCTGTCGATCGGCAGCGCAATTCTCAGATAGTAGGTCCTCGGAATCATCTCAATAATATTGAAATATACCAGATATCCGATCAGGTAAAATGCCATCGGCCAGCCGTGATAGAGCTCGTTGCGGCTCGACCATCTCATGATCGGATAAAGCAGTCTCTTCATCAGTATCGCACCTTAAAATCATATTCTACGGCTGTCGGCTCCGGTTCGCGTTCCTTAAAGCGCCGGCAATCTGAATAAATCTCTCCTTGCTTTTAAGCGGCGGAGCAGTTCTTCAGTGTCCTCTTCCGTCCCCTGAAGCCCCGCTTTTTAAAACCACTGTCCCGGGATCAAACCCCTCAAAGATGAAGATGTCAAAATCCCCGGCCGCGCTTATTAATTCTTCCGGGCTCTTCACCGTCCACGCGGCGCATACCGCGTGGAACGCATTGTGCTGCAGGCGGAACCGGAGAAGGTTTCTGCGCTTCACGTTGTAAGCGATGAAGTCCGGCTTCGTGAAGAAATTGAAC
>CADCPJ010000234.1 GCA_902803245.1 uncultured Lachnospiraceae bacterium
ATAAAGACAACAATGGGGATTTGAGAGGAATATGGGACATGAGAGAAGTATGGAGGCATGAGAGAAGTATGGGACATGAGAGGAATATAGGACATGAGGGAAATATGGGACATGAGAGAAGTATGGGGGGCATGAGAGAAGTATGGGACATGAGAGGAATATGGGACTTTAGGGAAATGCGCCGGAGGGGATGAGAGAATTAAGGGGTGCGGGCGGGGACTGTGAGAGAACTGTGACAGTTGAGGCTATAAGATTGGAAAAATGACAGCCGGGACATGCGGGAGAACTGTGACAGGCAGAACTGCAGGATAAGAAACTGTGACAGGCAGAACTGCAGGATAAGAAACGGTGGCAGTAAGTACTGCAGGATAAGAAAATGTGACAGGCAGAACTGTAAGATTAAGAAACTTTGGCAGAAAGAACTGTAAGATGAGACAGTGACAGTGGGGACTGTCCCTGATGACCCTGATGTCAAGTGAAAATTCTGTGAAAAAGGTGACAATGGGGACTGTCCCCATTGTCACCTGGAGGAAACGGCCATGCTGAAGAGCTTTGATGTAACGAAAAAATACGGATCGACGACGGCGGTGGACGGGGTGACTTTGGAACTGCCGCCCGGACACATCTATGCCATGCTCGGTCCGAACGGCAGCGGAAAGACAACCTGGATGAAGATGGCGGCGGGGCTTGTGAAGCCCACGTCGGGCACGATTACCTATGACGACATGAACATCGGCCCGGCCACGAAGCGGCAGATCGCCTATATGTCCACGGAGCCTTACTTCTACAGCTGGATGTCAGTCAGGGACGCGGGGAAGTACTATGGGGACTTCTTTCGGGACTTCTCGGATGAGAAATACCGGATGCTGCTCGAGAGGATGGAGCTCACCGGGGACATGAAGGTGAAGGCGCTCTCCACCGGGATGATGGCCAAGCTGAAGATCGCCGTCACGATGGCGAGAGAGGCAAAGGTCATCATGCTGGACGAGCCGCTCAACGGCATCGACCTGATCGCGAGGGACGAGATCGCCTATACGATCCGCGAGCTCGCGGGGCGGGATGTCACGCTGCTCGTCTCCAGCCACCTCGTGGAGGAACTGGAAGAGATCTCGGACAGCGCGGTCTTCATGAAGCGCGGCAGGCTCGTTCTTGCCGGCAGCACGGACGACATCAAGAGGCAGGAAGGGAAGAGCATCACGGATGTTTACCGCGATATCTACGGGGGCGGAGAGGCTTTGCACGAAGGCGGCTTAATTCATCGCGGCGATAGGAGGGACAAGTCATGCTGAAATTGATGAAATATGAGCTTCGAAAGACCTGGTTCTCCAAACTGATGGTCCTCATCGTGACCGGCATCGCCGAGGTGCTCTTTCTATCGGGCATTTTCGGGAAAAATGAGAGCCTTACCACTGGCGGTACGGCGCTCCTTGTGATGATATCGATGTTTGGGATCATATGCGTGGGACTTCACTCCCTCCTTGTCCTCAACAAGGATCTCAATACAAAGCAGGGCTATATGATCTTTATGACTCCGCGCAGCAGCTACCAGATTCTCGGCGCGAAGATCGTGGAAAATGGCCTCTCGACCCTTCTTGCCTCCCTCTTCTTCCTCGGCCTTGCCTGGATCGACATAACGCTCGCCATCAGGGAGTTCGGGATAAAGACCAATCTCATAGAGCTCATACAGGAGTTTCTGAACGAGCTGCCTGTCAAAGTGGAGTTCTCATTTGGGGGCATCAGCGTCGTCTTTCTCGGGTTCGTGATCAGCTGGTTTGCCACGGTGGTGACCGCGGCCTTTGCGATCATCCTGTCGAGCACGCTGCTTACGGGGCGCAGGCTTAACATCCTCATGAGCCTTGTGATCTTTTTTGCGATCTCCTTTGCCATAAATTTCCTGTCGGAGAGGATCCCATATTTCGATCACTACGGCTATTATCTCATCCGGTCGCTGGTGGAGCTGGCCATCGCGGCGGCGATATTTCTGATCTCCTCCTGGATTATGGAGAAGAAGCTCAGCGTATAACGAAAGCTGCGGCGCGGAATCAAAATCAGATGACATAGAACCAGCTCGTGTCCTCGATATCCTTCGGCTTTTCGAAGCCCTCGTCGTATCGGACGGAGTACTCCTGATTTTTAATGGAGACCTTCGCCCCGGCCGGAATCGAGGAGGTGATGAAAGCATTTGCCCCGATGACTGCGCCATTTCCGATGACCGTCTCGCCGCCGAGGATCGACGCGCCGGAGTAGATGGTCACGTTGTCCTCGATCGTCGGGTGACGCTTTTTTCCGGAGAGGAGCTGTCCCTTCCTTGTGGACAGCGCGCCCAGCGTCACGCCCTGATAGACTTTGACATTTTCACCGATCTTCGTCGTCTCGCCTATGACGATGCCCGTGCCGTGGTCGATGAAGAAATATTTTCCGATGGACGCACCGGGATTGATGTCGATGCCGGTCTTCGAGTGGGCGATCTCCGTCATCATGCGCGGGATTAAGGGGACGCGGAGCAGCACCAGCTCATGTGCGATGCGGTAGACCATGATCGCGTAGAGTCCCGGATAGGAGATGATGATCATCGACTTGCTGTGTGCGGCGGGATCCCCGTCGAATTCGGCCTGCAGGTCCGTCTCGATGTACTCCCTTATGAGGGGGATCTTCTGCAGGAACTCCAAAGAGAGGCGCTCGGCCTTCTCATGAATCTCCTCGTCCGAGCATTCCGCATGCAGCCCGCTGTACCTGAGCGTCAGGCTGATCTGCTTCGTCAGGTTATAGAGGACGTCTTCGACCAGGGTGCTTGTGCTGTTCTCGATCGTGTAGTACCGGTAGCTCTGCGCCTTGAAGAAGCCCGGGAAGATGATCTTCTGCAGCTTCTCGAGTATGTCCCCGACGACCGTGCGGTCCGGCCTCGAGAATGCATTTGTCTTGTCTATATATCTTCCCTGTCCGTAATCGGCGAGAATCTGATCCGTGATCACCCGGATCCGGCGTTCCATGTATTCCATGATCGTGGTCTCCTTGAGGTATTGAGAATTGATAATTGATGATTGACTGGTGCAATCCCAGGGACCGCAATAGCAGTATTGCGGCTGCTGCTGTCCTTTTCGCTTCTTCTGCCGGCGCATTGTCGTATAACACGGTCTATCATACTTGAATCTTAGTGCCGGTGCAAGAATGCTTTATCGCCGCCTGCTCTTCGCAAAGGATGCGCCGGCAAATGCGCCTGTGGTCCCCCCCTGCATCTTTCGGCCGCGGCAGAAGTTTAAAGTCGGCAGGCAAAAAGCTGATGGGGTGACATGGGACAGTCCTCCATTGTCACGATTGTCAAGTGAAAAAACTGTGAAAACGTGACAATGGGGACTGTCCCCAATGTCACCCAACTTGATGGAAAGTTGTACACACATCTTGCAAGCGCTTTCCTAAAAATGCTTGTCAAAACGCCCGGAAAACGGAGCCGGGAGCTGTTGAAAACCCTTTTCGGGGGTTGTAAAGAATGAAATGTGTACAAAGTTGTCCACTATGATCTGTGTAGTTTTTCCAAAGTTGTATCTAGACATGCATTTCCTGTTGACGCTCAAAAAGTACAGGTATATAGTTCTACTTAGCTGAAAGAACGGAGCAAAGGCCAGCGGATTTCCGTCATTATCTCCATATTATATCGCAGGATGGGGACGGTGCGGAGTGAGGCGGGGGTTGATGCAAAGTTCGGGTTCACCTTTACAGGTTTGCTGAGGAGGCGAACTTGTAAATACAAATTTTTCATTTTCCATAGGAGGGAATTATGAAACGTAAACTTATCAGCGCGGCACTTTGTGTTTCCATGGCAGGCTCCATGCTCGCAGGCAGCGCAGTCACAACGATGGCTGACGATGCGGGCGACAAGATCAAGATCGGTGTCTCCATCTGGAGCTCCACAGACGTTCTCGGCTCTCAGTGCAAGCGGATCATCGACGCGGCAGCGGATGCTCTCGGCGTTGATGTTCAGTATGTTGACCAGGGCCACGTATCCGAGAAGGTTACAGCTTCTGTCGACACCCTGATCGCAGCAGGCTGCCAGGGCATCATCATCTGCAACTCCGCTGACACAGAGATGACCTCCGCGATCAGCTCCTGCAACAACAGCGGCGTCTATCTTGCCCAGTTCTTCCGCATCATCTCCGAAGCCAACAACCCGGACATCTTTGAGCTGGCCAAGGCTTCCGACTACTATGTCGGCGCTGTTCATGAAAATGAGCCCGAAAACGGCGAGAAGCTCGTGAACATCCTTCTCGACAAGGGCTGCCGCGACATCGGCCTCATCGGCTGGGAGCAGGGCGACGCCACATGGCTCGGCCGCTGGGAAGGCTATCAGGCAGGC
>CADCPJ010000235.1 GCA_902803245.1 uncultured Lachnospiraceae bacterium
ATTGGAGATGTCCTTGCTTCCCGCCCTGAGCGACGAAAAGACAGCATCAAAGTACAAAGAGTGGTATCTTAAAAGCAGCCGTGTCACGTCCGTGCACGGCGCTTTTATTGATGTCAATCCCGCAAGCGGCGACCCTGACATCCGCGCTGTTTCAAGGAAGCGCTGCCACGAGAGCTGCCGCCTCGCATCGGAGCTTAACGCCCGGAACGTCGTCTTCCACTCCTCCTGCTTTCCTTTCTTAAGAGGAGCTTACCTGGACGGCTGGGCCGGTCGGTGCGCAGAATTCTATGAGGAGCTCGCTGAGACCTATGGCGTGAATCTCTTCATCGAAAACAGTCCGGACGTAGATGCGGAACCGCTGAAAGAACTGATGAAGCGCACCTCTCACCCGCGCATCGGCGTATGTCTCGACTTCGGGCACGCCCATTACTCCCGCATATCGATCGAGGAATGGTTTGATGCGCTCGCGGACAGGATCGGCTACCTCCACCTGTCAGACAATACAGGCTCATACGACACCCACCTGCCCCTTGGCAAGGGCACCGTCGACTGGGCGGCCGCAGACTCCCTGTGGCGCAGTCTCGGAAGGCAGATGCCCGTGACGGTTGAGATGCCGACTCCTCAGGACGCTGCCGATTCCATTCAGTTTTTAGAGGAGCATGAGTACTTCAGGGCTTTCGATGCCGGGCTTTGATCCCCTTGTTTTCATATCATGCGGTGCCGCCCGAACTTACAGGGGCTCGCCCGCCTGCAATTCCATATGCCGCTTTTATAGTCGTTAACGGAATTGTCTGCAAAAGCACAACATTTCGTCATACTGCGAGGTAGAAACATGGCTGACACTACACAGGATGCCCGGCCCGCCAACGCAAAGACCGGTTTAGCAGAACTGCATATTCTCGACAACCTGACAGACGGGATCATTGTGATCGGCAGTTCAGGCACGATCCGCCGCCTTAACAGCGCTGCAACGCAGATCCTTGGACTGCCCTCCGAAAAACTCATAGGGCGCAAGTTTGCGAACTGCTTCTTTGACAATCCGGAGAATGACACGTTTGCCCAAACAGTCCTGGATGCCATTTACTCGAAGGACAAGCTCTCCGAATCCATCGTCACATATGTGACAAACGGAAAGACAAAGCACCTCAGAATGTATGTGTCCATCATCCATAGTGAGGGAGGATCGTTTGGCTATATCCTCGTTCTCTCCGATCTGAGCGCTCTCATCGAGCTGAGGGATGCCGTGCAGGATATGGCCCGCATCAGCAATCTGAACACCCAGCTCATGCTCCGCAACGAGCTCCTCCAGAAGACATTCGGCATGTTCCTGTCCGATGAAGTCGTCCGTGAGCTGATCGAACAGCCGCAGGGTCCTGTTTTGGGAGGAACAAACCAGTACATCACGGTCATGATGAGCGACTTAAGGGGGTTCACGGCACTGAGCGAGCAGATGAGCGCGGAAGACCTGATCGCCATGCTGAATCACTATCTCGCAGAGATGACGACTGTGATCCAGCACTGGGGCGGAACCATCATCGAATTCATCGGCGACGGCATTATGACCATCTTCGGCGCGCCCCTCAAAAATGACCATCACGCTGTGGACGCAGTCTGTGCCGCGATCGAGATGCAGGCAGTCATGGAGAAGGTCAACAGCTGGAATGAGGAAAGGGGTTATCCCTGGCTTGAGATGGGAATCGGAATCAATACCGGCAGCATGATTGTCGGAAATGTCGGATCAAATAAGCGGATGAAGTACGGAGTAGTCGGAAGCAACGTCAACCTGTGCGGAAGGATTGAGAGCTACACGATCGGCGGACAGATCCTGATCTCACCGGAGACGCGGAGGGCCATCTCCGCCCCGCTGAAGATCGAGAGGGAAATGACGGTCTCGCCGAAGGGCGTCGCCAACGACATCGTTCTTTCCCACATCACCGGCATCGGAGAGCCCTACAACCTCTTCATCAAGATCCGGAACGATCCCTTAAAGGAGCTCGCCTCTCCCGTGGCCGTCTGCTTCAGCATGGTCATCGGAAAGCACGCCGAGGATAAGATCCATTACGGCGGCTTCACGGCGATCGGGCGCGACTCCGCGATCCTTCAGACGGAGGCCCCCTTAAAGATTTACGACAACATCAGAGTACAGGCGGGAGGAAA
>CADCPJ010000236.1 GCA_902803245.1 uncultured Lachnospiraceae bacterium
CGGCTACGCGATCGGCGCTTTCAACGTCAACAACATGGAGATCGTTCAGGGTATCACAGAGGCGGCTCAGGAGCTGCATTCCCCTGTTATCCTGCAGGCTTCCGCAGGTGCCCGCAAGTATGCGAACCCGTTCTATCTCCAGAAGATGGTCGAGGCGGCTGTTCTTTCCTGCCCGGACATCGATATTGTCATGCATCTGGATCACGGCCCTGATTTCGAGACCTGCAAGAGCTGCGTGGACAGCGGCTTCACGTCCGTCATGATCGACTGCTCCAGCAAGCCGTTCGAAGAGAACATCGCCATCACAAAGCAGGTGGTTGAATATGCTCACGCTCACGGCGTAGTGGTTGAGGCTGAGCTCGGCGCTCTGGCCGGCATCGAGGATGATGTCAACGTCTCCGCCGAGGATTCCGCTTACACCCGTCCGGAAGAGGTCCAGGAGTTCGTAGAGCGCACAGGCGTTGATTCCCTCGCCATCGCGATCGGAACATCCCACGGCGCATTCAAGTTCAAGCCGGGCACAAACCCGCAGCTTCGCTTCGACATCCTCGACGAGATCGTCAAGAACATCCCGGGCTTCCCGATCGTTCTTCACGGCGCTTCCTCCGTTCCGCAGGAATATGTCAGGATCATCAACGAGCACGGCGGCGCACTGAAGGATGCCATCGGCGTTCCGGAAGACCAGCTTCGTCAGGCTGCGAGATCCGCTGTCTGCAAGATCAACGTCGACTCTGACCTCCGTCTCGGCTTCACGGCAGGAATCCGTGAGACCTTCGAGGCCAAGCCGGAGCTCTTCGATCCGCGCGGATATCTGAAGCCCGCACGCGAGAATGTCAAGGCGATCGTCCGCCACAAGATTCAGGACGTTCTCGGCAGCGCGAACAAGATGTGATCCCGCTTTATAAGGACTGCATCATTTTATTAAAATCTACATAGAATAATTCTTCTGTACAGGAAACGAATTCGTTCGTTTCCTGTACGAGCATTTCACGGGAAGCAGCCGACTAAACCGCCATAAGGCAATGCCGGAAGGGATTGGCCGGAACAAAGCGCCGCTGATTGAGGAGATACTTAAGAATGACTGATAGGGATCTTGAGAGACAGAGAATGCTGCGGGAGAAGAGAAGGCAGGCACAGCGCAGGAAAGTGATGATCCAGCGCACTGTTCTCTTTCTCGCGCTTGTTGGTATTCTGGTCGGGGTACTGCTGTTCATCGCCGGAAGGACCAAAAAGAGCGATTCGGGCACTGCCGGCAAGGAGACGGCTGCCGGGACGAATGCCGGAACGAATGCGGGAGAGGTGATAAGCAGCACCGCTGCCTCCGCTGAGGCGGAGAGCACCGCGCAGGCGTCTCTTAAGGAAGATATGGCGTCGCAGACGGCTGTGCTCGCGTCGGCGTCATTTATCCCGAAGAATGTGGAGGTGAACCCGTCCACAGCCGAGGAAGCGCTCTCATACGCCGCCTTCTACGCGCAGCAGTATGACTACGACAAGGCCATTGAGACGCTCCAGAAGATCAGCGGATACGAGTCCAATCAGGCTCTCACGGATGCCATCGCCAGGTACACGGCGGAGAAGGCCGCGTGCACGCCGGCGGACGTGACCGTGATCCCGCACGTCTTCTTCCATTCCCTGCTGAACGACGACCGCGGTTTCCAGGAGTCGATCGTGGGACACGACAGGGCGTGGAGAAATGACGCCGCCATGACGTCGGCGGACGAGTTTGACCATCTGATCCAGCAGCTCTATGACGCGGGATATGTACTGGTCGGCCTCGACGATATGTGCATCAAGACGAAAAATGAAGACGGCTCCACCTCGGTGGCGAAGAACAACTCGCTCCTCCTGCCGGAGGGGAAGAGGGCACTCGTCCTGTCGGAGGACGACCTCAGCTATTATCACACCTACGGAATCGGAACGCAGGGCTACGCGACGCGGATGCTGGTCGACGACGACGGGCAGGTGAAGTGCGAGTACACCAATGAAAACGGAGAGACGCTGATCGGCGATTACGACGTGGTTCCGAGGCTCAATACATTTATCCGGAATCATCCCGATTTCGCCTATCACAATGCCAGAGGGACGGTCGCCATGACCGGATACAACGGCGTCTTCGGCTATCGGACCAACGACTATTACAAGGATATCAACAATGAGAAGCTGGACAAGGACCAGATCGAATGGCTGCAGAGTCACCCTGACTTTGACTGGGATGCGGACGTGGCTGCCGCCACGGAGGTCGCCAATGCCATGAAGGACGACGGGTGGACATTTGCCAGCCACACCTACGGGCACTGGAACGCGTCCACGAAGTCCATGGAAGCGCTGAAGGGCGACAACGAGAGATGGATGACCGTCAACCACAACATCCTCGGAGACACCGACAAGATCATCTTCGCATTTGGCGGCGACATCGGCTATGTCGGGGGCTACACGGCGGACAACGAGAAGTTCCAGTACTTCAAGAGCCAGGGGTACGTGATCTTCTGCAACGTGGACGGCCACGCGGGCTGGACGGAGTTCGGGCCCGACTACATGCGCACCGGCCGCGTAGCGCTGGACGGCTTCACGATGTATCAGTACATGACCGAGAGCGGAGGCTCCCACGGGACGTACAAGAAATCCTATGATCTCCTCGGACTCCACGATATCGACGAGTTCTTCAACCCGTACAGGATTACGCCGATCGAGGAGGAGTAGGATCCTCCCTGAGGAGGGATCTCTTCACTTTCCATTCATAGAAGAGCAGCATCATGAGAGCTGCTGCCACCCAGGCTGTGGGATCGACGAAACTCAGATGGCGGAAGGAGCCGTAAGGGATCAGCCACATGGTCCATAGGATCCGGATGACGGATTCCAGGATTCCGTTAAGGGTCGGGATCCCGCCGTATCCGAGTCCCTGGATTCCTGACCTGAGAACCATAAGGGCGCCGAACGCCGGGAGAAACAGGGCGACTACGCGGAGATATCCCGCGGTCATCGAGGTGACTTCCGCGTCAGCCGTGGAGAGAAAGAGCCCGGCAAGCGCTCCTCCCGCCGCCTCCAAAATGACGGTGAATACAAGCGCCGTGACAAGCATAAGAAACTGGCACTGACGGACCCCCTTCCTGATATTGCCGTACTTCCCGGCGCCGTAGTTCTGCCCG
>CADCPJ010000237.1 GCA_902803245.1 uncultured Lachnospiraceae bacterium
CTCCCCGTCCGCGGCTGCCCGGATTTCACCCGCATCCTGCTGATTCACTTTGACTCCTGCGAGGACAGGAGTTGCAGCGAGGAGAAGGGAAGTCAAGAAAACAATGCTCTTTTTTATCATAAGCGCCAGTCCTCCTTATAAAAATGCAGAAACGATATTGTGTCTGTACCTAAGTTTACCATTTAAAAAAGACGGATAGAAGTCCCTTTTCAAGGGTTGTTCGCCCTGTGATTGTTCACCCTCTCCAGTATTTCGATTTCCGTCTTCGTCTCGATCATGTCTAAGAGCATGCGGATCAGTTCCTTCTCATAGGAAGTATCCCCCGCCTCCGCGGCTGCGGCTTCGCGGAATCTGGACAGCTGACTGGAATAAACGCCACGGGCGCGGTCAATTTTTTCGATGATGGGCATAAAGTTCTCCTCCTTCTTAAAATAAAATGGTTTCCGACAGCATATGCGTTTTAATCATACCACATCATGGCCGGAGCATTGTGAAACAAAAAAGTGCTTCTGATCTGCACTTCTGAAATCAGGGGCAGGGAGTGAACCTGTTCTTATTTGAAATCAATCTCTAAAAAGAAGGCGTTCCCTTATTGCACCTGTGCTTTCCCATGACGTATATTGGACTTGGGAGGGGGCTGAAAACAAAAAAATACCAGCCTGGACAAAAAAATGAAAGCGATTCAGATCAGGGAACCGAACGTCCTCATCGTCACCGATATGGACATGCCGAAAGTGGATGAAAAGAACAATGTGCTCGTAAAAGTCAAAGCTTCCGGGATCTGCGGGTCGGATATCGGCATCTATCACGGAACCAACGCCGCCGCGACCTATCCCCGCGTGATCGGCCACGAGATCACCGGCGAGGTGGTGGAAGCTTTGCCCTCGGCCAGGAAAGTCAAGGTGGGAGACCGGGTAATCATCGACCAGGTGACCGCGTGCGGTCACTGCTGGGCCTGCAGGCACAACCGCCCGAACGTCTGCAAAAACCTCGCCGTGAGGGGCGTGCACATCGACGGCGGCTACAGGGAATACAGCGCCGTCCCGGACACGGACTGCTATCTCCTGCCGGAAGGACTCCGCTATGAGGACGCTGTCCTCATCGAGCCCACCACCATCGCGCTGCAGGCATGCTCGAGGGCACAGCTTCAGTCGGACGACGAGGTCCTCATCATGGGTGTCGGAGCACTCGGTGCGCGGATGCTCAGTATTGCCAGGCTCTCCGGCGCAAAGATCATCGTCGCGGACGTCGTGGAAGAAAAGCTGCACGAAGCCCTTAATGCCGGCGCCGACCACGCGGTGAATCTCCTCAAGGAAAACCTGGACGAGAAGGTAAAGGAATACACGACCGACGGCTACGGCCCCACGGTCTCCATAGACTGCGCCTGCACGAAGGATTCGCTCGGCACGCTGATCCGGGTGACCGGAAATGCCGGCAGGGTCATCACGATGGGATTTTCCGTCTCTCCGACGGAGGTCACCAATTTCGGAATTACCTCCAAGGAACTGGACATCCGGGGTTCCCGATTGCAGAACAGAAAGTTCCAGGAGGCGATCGACCTGATCCGTCAGGGAAAGCTCGACCTCGACCACAAAATCTCCCACACATTCCACTACCTGGACGCGCAGAAAGCGTTCGATTTCGCGGACACAAAAGATCCGTCAATCCGCAAAATTGTACTTACGTTTGATAAATAATACCCGGGTTCAAAATTGACAAAAGAATGGATATCCGATTGCTTTTCTTTCGTCATTATAGTAGAATATTTTTTGTTACTACTTTAGTTTTCCGCTGTTTTTACCACTTTTGGAGGGATGCGAATGATGAAAAAGAAAATGTTCAACAGGGTTTTAGGCGTGACTATGGCTGCTATGCTCTCAATCGGCGGATTCTCTGTCGCAGCGATGGCCGAAGATGCTCCGGACTGCTCCGGTGATCCCGAAGTGACACTGGTCTATGCGGAGGTAAACCCGCTCGATACAACGGTTGTCGGCCAGGTCGCACAGCACTTCGCAGAGAGAGTCAATGAGCTGACAAGCGGCACGGTCACCATCGACATCCAGGGCGGCGGCGTCCTCGGCGCGGAAGGTGATTACTGCGACGACATGATCGGCGGAATCGGCACCATCGACATCGCGCGTCTGTCGGTCTCCACGCTGACAGGCTACGGCGTCCCGAAGTCCGCTCTTTTATGCCTGCCGTTCACATTCACAAGCCGCGACCATTTCTGGAATTTCGCTGCGAGCGATCTCGCTCAGGAATTCATGGATGAGCCGGAAGAGAACGGCCTTGGCCTCCGCGGGCTGTTCCTCGGCGAAGAGGGCTTCCGCCACATCTTCACCAACAAGCCGGTTGCGGGCCTCGATGACCTGCAGGGACTCAAGATCCGCGTCTCCACCGACCCGACGATGGTCGGCATGATCAATGCATTCGGCGCTGATGCAACCGTTATCGCTTACGGTGAGCTGTATCAGTCCCTTCAGTCCGGTGTCGTTGACGGCGCTGAGAACCCGGTCGGCAACTACAAGGCAAACTCCTTCTACGAAGTCGCTCCGTACCTGATTCTTGACGGACATCAGCTCGGCGTCATCGAGCTCGTGATCACCGATATGGCATGGGACAAGCTGACAGAGAATCAGCAGGCCTGCATCAGACTCGCTGCAAAGGAGTGCCAGGAGTACAACAAGGAACTCTCCGAGAAGATCGAAGAGGACACTCTCGCTGAGCTGGGCGATCAGATCACGGTTGTCGAAGTCGACAAAGCCGAGTGGATCGCGAAGTGCCAGGACGTCATCGCTGAGGCAACAAAGGATTACGCCGATCTCTATCAGGCAATCGAGGACCTTCAGTAAAGGGCAGTCCATACGCTGCTTTGATTCTTAAGCATCGATGAATCGAACGCAGGGAGAGTGTTTCCTCTCCCTGCATTTTTTAAAAGGAGATCCATTTTTGTTCTCCGGTAAAAAATACTATTTCGCATTTTAAAGGAGATAAACATGTCAACAGGAGCACTGCATAAATTGAAGGTCTTCTATGACTGGATGTATAAAGTGGTCATGTTCATCTGTAAGATCCTCCTGATTGCGGATATCTGCGTCGTCAGCTTCGCGGTTCTCGGCCGCTATGTGCCTTTCATTCCCGATCCGACCTGGACGGAGGAAATCACGCTGACGCTCATGTCCTATCTCGCAGTGCTCTCCGCGGCTTTGGCGATCCGCAGGGGCGCACATATCAGGATGACCAGCTTTGACCGCTATCTGCCGAAAACATTCATCAATGTCCTCGACGTCGTGGCTGACATCGGCGTCCTCATTCTTGCATTTGTCATGATCCGCTACGGTTTCGAGTACGCCAACGGAATCGGCGCCAAGGGCTTCTATCCGAGTCTTCCGTGGCTCAGCAAGCGGGTCATGTACATGCCGATCCCCATCGCGGGTATCGCCATGGTCATATTTGAGGCGGAATCACTCTTCAACAACATTCTGAAGCTCATCGGAAAAGAGCAGCTCATTGTGAGGGACAAGGGTCTCGAAGAACAGGCAGCGGAAGGAGGGACTAAAAAATGAATAACAATTTAGCGATCTTCATCCTGCTCGGCGGATTCCTGATTCTCGTCCTCCTGC
>CADCPJ010000238.1 GCA_902803245.1 uncultured Lachnospiraceae bacterium
ATGCATCTCGACAACTCCTTCGGTAAGAGCGGCGAGCTGCACTGCACCTTCCACCATCACGAGCAGGCCGCGGCGATGGCCGCGGAAGCCTATGCCAGGGTGGAGAACAGGCCGGCCTGCGTCCTCGTAACGACGGGCCCCGGTGCCACCAACGTGCTGACCGGCTGCCTCTGCGCATGGATGGAGTCGATCCCGGTCCTCATCATCTCCGGTCAGGCGCGCTATGCCACGACGGTGCGGAGCATGGGCCTTTCCTTGCGCTCCACCGGCATCCAGGAGTACGACATCACGAAGAGCGCGTCTCCTATGACAAAGTACGCCGTGCTCATCGACAGGAAGGAGGACGTCCGGTACTGCCTCGAGCGCGCACTCCATCTCATGAGGAGCGGCCGCAGAGGCCCGGTCTGGCTCGACGTCCCCCTCGACATCCAGAGCGCGGACATCGATCCCGGCTCGCTTAGAGGCTACGACCCCGCGGAAGATCCGTCCGAGACGATTCCCGCCCTTGACCCCGGGCTCATTCCCCCTATACTGGAAAAGCTCCGCACCGCCTCCCGCCCCGTCCTCTTCGGCGGATACGGCGTGCGCGCAGCCGGAGCGGCGGACGAATTCCGCGAGCTCTCCATGCTTCTCGGCATCCCGGTCCTGACCGGCATGTCCAGCGTGGATCTCGTTCCCGAGAACTGGCCTTATTACGCGGGCCGCACCGGCATGAGCGGAGACCGCGGCGGCAACCTCACGATGGCCGGAAGCGACCTCTTCCTCTCCATCGGCAGCCGCCTCAGCTTCATCCAGACCGGCTACAACTACAAGGACTGGGCGAGAGCCGCCTTCACGATCATAAATGAAATCGACCCCGAGGAGCTTCGAAAACCAAACCTCCACGTGGATCTCCCGGTCATCGCCGATGCGAAGGAATTCCTTGCAGCGCTGATCGCGGCGCTAAGAGAAAATGGTGCCGCCCCCGATCACCCGTACTGCGAAAGTGCCGCGCCCTGGACCAGGCGCTCGACAGCGCGCCATGCGAAATACCCCTCCGTCACGGAGGCGGAGCTCGCTCCCCAGGAGGACGGGCTCGCAAATATCTATGCATTTTTCAAGCATGTCTCCGATGAGATCCCGGAGGGCGAGCCCATGCTCGTCAGCGTCGGCCAGGCGCGCATGTGCGGGACACAGTCGTTCCAGGTCAAGCCGCATGGCCGCTTCTACACGAACTCCGCCACCGCTTCCATGGGATACGGTCTCCCCGCAGCCATCGGCCTCGCCCGAGCCTACGGAAACAGGACACCGATCAACCTCGCAAATGGCGAGGGCTGCATGATGATGAATCTCCAGGAGCTGCAGACCATCGTCACGAACCGCCTTCCGGTCCGCGTCTTCGTGCTCTGCAACGGCGGCTATCACTCGATCCGTCAGACCCAGAGGAACTTCTTCGGCGATCCGCTCGTCGGCATCGGCCCCGAGAGCGGCGACCTGGATTTCCCCGCGGTCTCAAAGCTCGCCGACACATTCGGCTTTTCCTACGCGAGCTGCCTGAAAAATGAGACCCTCAGGGAGGACCTGGAAGCCGCCTTCGCGCTGCCTCTCCCCGCCCTCATCGAGGTGCAGCTGACCACGCTCCAGAAGATGGAACCCAAGTCCGCCTCCAGGAAGCTCCCGGACGGCACGATGGTCTCCTCTCCTCTGGAAGACATGGCGCCGTTTCTCAGCCGCGAAGAGCTCTCGCGCGAGCTGGAAATCCCTCTCACTAAGAGCGAGGCCGCCGGCTGGAACGCCTGATGCGGGCATACGCAGACAATGAATTCTGCCTGGTATCCCAGCAGCTCTGATGCGGGCATACGCAGACAATGAATTCTGCCCGGCATCCCGGCAGCTCCGGCGCAGGCATGAGCAGTGAGCTCCGTCCGGTCACTCATGAGCGCATAGGAAAACATATCAAGACACACAATCACATATTAAGGTGAAAGGTGTAACAAATGAGCACAGAAAGAAAACTCCTGTCGGTAGTCATACCGACCTACAACGAAGAAGACAACGTCGTCCCCATGACGGAGACCCTCGTAAAGATCTTTGAAAATGACCTCCCTGAGTACGACTTCGAGATCATTTTCATCGACAACCACTCCAAGGACGGCACCCGAAAGCTTCTCAGGCAGATCTGCGCCAGGGACAAGAGGGTGAAGGCCATTTTCAATGCGAAGAACTTCGGCCAGCTCCGCTCCCCCGTCCACGGCCTCAAGTGCGCCTACGGCGACGCCGTCATCCGCCTCAACGCAGATTTCCAGGATCCGCCGGAGCTGATCCCGACATTTGTCAAAAAATGGGAAGAAGGAAACAAGATCGTCATCGGCATCAAGAATAAGACCGAGGAAGGCAAGGTCATCGGCTTCGTCCGCAAGCAGTACTACAAGCTCCTCCGGAAGATCACGGACATCGGGCACATCGAGAACTTCACCGGCGTCGGGCTCTATGACAAGGCATTTGTCGATGTGGTCCGCAGCATTCACGACCCGATGCCCTATCTCCGCGGCATGATCGCCGAGCTCGGGTACGACTACGCGGCGATCCCCTACGACCGCCCGCAGCGCCGCGCCGGAAAGAGCAAGAACAACTACTACAGCCTCTACGACATTGCCATGACGGGCATCACGGCCTACTCGAAGGTCCCCTTAAGAATTGCGACCTTCGGCGGCATAATCATCGGAATCGTCAGCTTCCTCATCGCGATCATCTACCTGATCTTAAAGCTCATTCACTGGGACTGGTTCCGCGCCGGCATCGCCCCGCTCATCATCGGCATTTTCTTCATCGGCGGCGTGCAGCTCTTCTTCACGGGCTTACTCGGCGAGTACATCCTGTCCATCAACCAGCGCGTCCTCGACCGCCCGCTCGTCGTCGAGGAGGAGCGCCTCAACTTCGAAGACAACACACCCATCGTAGAATAAAAAACGTGACATTGGGGACAGTCCCCAATGTCACGTTTTTTTTACCATAACTACTTGACATTTTTCGATTTTTCTGCTTCGGCCATTTTCCGGATCCCCTCGGCAAAGGTCACCTCCGGCTTCCACCCGGTGTCCTCCCTGATCCGGGAAATATCCGCGCACAGGTGCATGACCTGCCGGTCCCCGTAAGGAACTTCGCCGAGTCCGACCTCAGCCCCCGGGGCCAGGACGTCCCTGATCTCAAGAATGTATTCTCTGAGCGGCCGCTCCTCCCCCGATGCAATCAGGTAGGTCGCCCCGTCTCTCCCTCTGTCTCCCACAGCATGGAGGGCTCGGGCGGCGTCTTCGCTGTTCAGGTAGTCCCACACCTGTTCGCCGGCTGTGGAAACCGGGCGCTCCCCATTTAAAAATGACCGCACAAGGTACGTCACAAGCGTCTTCTCGCCGTCATTCGGCCCGTACACGGACAGGATTCTCGTCCACACGTGCCGGATCCCGAGCTGCCTCGCGTACTCCCGTGTCATGTGTCCCGCGCAGAGCTTTGCGATGCCGTAGGCGTTTTCGGGGTGTGGGACGGTCTCCTCCGTGAGCCTTGCATCGGACCGGCCGTACTCCGCCTGCGATCCCGTTCCGACAAACAAAGAGCACCCGAGCCGCTTTGCCAGAGCCACGGCATCGAGGGCGTACTCCACGTTTTTGTTGTGAATGTACGGATCATAGCGGTCCTTTCCTTTCGTCCCGCCCCAGCTCAAGTGGTAAAAGACGTCGTACGGCTTGTCAGCGGTCCCGCTGCCGTCCGCCCGAAGCTCCTGCATCCCGCTGCCGTCCGCCCGATAGTCCTTGAGGTGCTCCAGCGAGCATTCCCGGATGGTGATCTTCGCACCGCATGCACTTTTAAGCTCTTCAGCCAGTTTCAGCACTCTCTCATTGTGATCAGAGCCCTCCCTAAGCAAAATGAGGAGCTCCACGCCGCTCACGGCCAGCTCCCGAATCAACGCGCTTCCGACGACTCCCGATCCGCCTGTGATCACAGCCCGCTTCATATGGATTCTCCTCTCCGACGTCTTTCCGTCCCCATAGTTCTTCTTTCACAGCTCCTGCTCATTCCTCACTCCGCCCGGCAGAATGCGGTCACTGCTCACTCCTTATTCCGCCCGGCAAAGTAAAGCCCCATGAGGATCACCGCCCGGCAGAATACGCTCACTTCTCATTCCTTATTCCGCCCGGCAAAGTAAAGCCCCATGAGGATCACCGCCGCAATCCTCAGCGCATTTGCAATCAGCATGGCGCGCGAGAAGCCCATCATCCCGCCGGCCTTCCCGGATAGAAATGTCAGGAGCACAACCACTCCCATATGAATGCCCTGCAGGAGAAGCTGCCAGTGCGCCCCTGAAAATGTCAGCACCACAATAAAGAGGTACGCCGAAAGAAGCGCAAGAATCTGCGTCAGGTTCACGACCGTCAGGATGGGCCTCACATCTTCATAGAGCGGGGGATAAAAGAGCTTCACGAAGATCGGGGTTCCGACCTGGCAGAGCAGGAAGAATACGGCCGAAACGCCAAGGCCCGCCATCACATATTTCAGGAAGGTCGTCCTCGTCAGGCGCACTTTGTCTTTCGTCAGATAGGAAATGAGGATGGTGTTGATCGGGGCGATGAAGAGCACAAGCGTCTTCCCGATGAGAGACGCCACGTAATACTGGGTTACCGCCTCGCCTCCCATGACATTTTTCAAAAACAGCCGGTCGTAGTTGAGAGTGAGGTTCGTCACCAGATAAGACAGGACCAGCAGGGATCCCTTCGCGGCGACCGCTCCGAAGACTTCGGATCTCCCGAAGAAATCCTTAAAAATGGAGCCCTTCAGCCACACGAACGCGAGCGCCGCCGCCTCCCCGATGAGGAAAATGACGAACCAGTTTCCCGTAAACCGGAACACCGCATACCCCGCGGCATATCCCGCGCCGCACAAGGCATAGTAGATGAAATAGCTCCGGTAGTCGAGGCTGAGCCGGTACTCCACGTCGCCGTAGTAGCGGAAATTCGTGAGAAGAATGAGGATTCCGGTGAGCACAAATCCCCAGACCGCACTCTGGGAGGAGGCCGTCACAATGAGCGAGACCGCTATTCCAACTGCGCTCAATGCAAGGATGAGGATGTTGTAGTCGCCGTTTTTGACAGGCATATCCCTGCGAAGCACGAGGCGGCTGTTATTCAGGGCCTGCCCGATGGATGGCCCCAGAATATTGACAAGGGCCATGATGTAGAGCACCGTGCCGTTGTCCTTAGCTCCCAGCTCCGCGGCGAGACGGGGGTATACAAGAAGCTGCAGGATGCCATTTAACACGAGCGCCCCGCCGATTGTATACACCGTATTGACCGCTATTGTTTTCTGCTTCCCCACTTGCATACCTATCTCATTCCCATCGCCCTTTCATCGCCCGCGCTGTCCCGGTGCTCCCTTAAGTCATCCTTTCCTGTCCCCATCGCACCTCAGTCGCCCGCGCTGTCCCGGTACTCCCTGATTTTTCTCTCAACGGTGCTCGCCAGATTCATCTGCAGGTCAACGAGCTGCAGCGTGCGCCGGACGCGCACTGTGAGAACCTCGGGCACATACGGCTTGCGGATAATATCCGCCGCCCCCATCGAAAGAATCTTCGACTCGAGGTCAAGGCTGTCGCCTTCCGTCATGAAAATGACGGGAACCAGGCGGTCGGGGCTCATTTTCCGAAGCTTCTCCAATGTGTGAGCGCCGTCCATCCCCGGCAGGCTTGATTCAAGAAGAATCAGGTCCGGCTTCTTATGCATAAGAAAATCGACGAGCTCCTCTCCGGAGGCGAGGCCGGTCACCTTCATATTCTGTTTTCCGAGAATATCGGCAATCCTGCTTAGGTTTTCGCTGTCGCCGTCCGCGGCAGCGACCCACTTCTGCTCATCCCCCGCCGCTCCCGAAGGTCGGTTCATGTGGACAGGCCCGCACTCATAGCGGATCTTCGTGGTCTCAAAGTAAGGGGATCTCTCCCAGCGTCCAAGCAGCCTCTTTAATACCCGGTCGATGTCGTATTCCTGGATCTCTGGCAGGAGCAGGAAGACCTGGTGGTCACCGCACTCCATCATCACGTCGCTGTTGCGGAGGGCGCTCCGCAGCATCTCATTGAACTCGGACATGATCTCCGTGAGCTCCTCCCCGCTGATCTCATCCACGGGCTTCACGGTCAGGAGCACGCGGTAAGCCGTGCTGTGATACCGGTCCATATAGCGCACGAGATAGCGGTATATGCTCCCAAACATCTCCTTGCCCATCCACATCGCATTCGGGGAAATGTTTCTCTCCTCAAGAATGGCCGTGACCGTCTCCAGGTCGAGATCCGGCTGAAGGATCTCCCTGGCGGGCAGGGAATGCGCATAAAGCCTGCTGCCGTGGCGGCCATTTTCCTTGACATAATAGGTCGCCTGATCCGCCATATGGAAGAGGTGCTTCAGCTCCGTCCCGTACTCCGGCACAGACACCGCACCTATGGAAATGCCAACCGGGATCTGAAGCCCGGAGCCGAGCAGGGTTTTCGCGCCCTCGATGTATTCGTCATTTAAGCCCGTGCAGAATTCCGACAGCTCCTCCGCCGTATGCAGGCTTTCCGCGAAGAGGAGGAATTCATCGCCGCCGATCCGGCCGCAGACGTCTCCCTCGCAAAGGCTTTTTTTGAGAATCTCTGAGAACATGACGAGGATCCGGTCGCCCGTATCGTGGCCAAACAGGTCATTGATCGACTTAAAATGGTCCAGATCCAGAAGGCAGAGCAGCCCCTTCTTCTCCCTCACAAGCTTTTCCAGCCGCTCATCGATCGCGGTGCGGTTCAGGAGCCCCGTCAGGGCGTCCGTCACGGCGTCCATCTCGAGCTGATGCATTTTCCTGTGGACACTGATGGCATTTTGAACGCGGCTGATGAGGACTTCCGCCTCATACGGCTTCCGGACGACGTCCATCGCTCCCTGCTGGAACCCCTCCCCCGCCAGATCGGAATGCACATCATCCGTAAAAAAGATGAGGGGCACATCCGCAGCTTCCGGGCTTACGTCCTTCATCTGCTGAAGGGTCTTAAAGCCCTCCTGCTGCGATCTGTAGAAATCAAGCAGAATGAGATCGGGAATCCCTTCCTCCCGGATGCACCCGGCGAGCCGGGCGAAGGAAGAAAGCGCAGTCACCCGCATTCCGGCCTCACAGAGTATTGATCGCGCCATTTCAAGACTGCCGCGGTCCTCATCGACCGCGACAATCCATTTCGGCAGTGTTTGTATGTCCTGATCCTGATTCCGGTTCTGATCTTTTTTCCGGTCCTGATCCTGGTTCTGATTCTGATTCTGATCCCTGTTCTGACTCTGACTCTGATTCTGATCCTGATCCTGATTCCGGTTCTGATCCTGGTTCCGCATTGTGATTTATGACTCCATCATACGTGCGCGCAGCAGGCACTGCTTAAAGTGCCGGCGTCAGCAAGTGTATTCCTGTCCTTAAAAGAAGCCTGTCCAAAAGAGCATCTTGTCCAAAAAAGCATCTTGTCCAAAAGGGCATCTTGTCCAAAAGAGAACCTTGTCCAAAAGAGAACCTTGTCCCCAGATAAATAAGCTTCAGATCTCCTTCTTCCAGAGGCCGTGCAGATTGCAGTACTCGTAGGCCGCGACAGCCTTCTCGCCCTCTGCAAGATGG
>CADCPJ010000239.1 GCA_902803245.1 uncultured Lachnospiraceae bacterium
AAACGAAAGGTTCTGCAAAAAAGACAATTTCGTTAACGGCTGAAAAAACCGGGAGGCAGGTATGGAGGCTGTGAAAATCAAAATGATTCCGCGCTCAGCCGTGGATCTCCTCTACCCGAGGCGCTGCCCCGTCTGCCATGACATCGCTCCGGTGGGCAGGGACATCTGCCCGGACTGCCGGGAGGCGCTTCCGTACGTCCGGGAACCCCGCTGCAGGAAATGCGGGAAGCCCGTGGAGGAGACGGAAGTCTTCTGCGGGGACTGCATGAAGTACCCCCGCTCCTTCGACGAGGGCAGCTCGGCATTCATCTATGACGACCGGATGCGGGAGACGATCCGCTTCTTCAAAAACAAAGGACGGAGAGAGTACGGAAGCGTCCTCGGACGTCTCCTCTATGAGGCGTGCCGGGAGGAGCTTGAGAGGTGGAAGCCGGATCTCATCGTTCCGGTTCCTCTCCACCGCTCCAAGCTGAGGAAGAGGGGATACAACCAGGCGGAGATCGTGGCCGGAGAACTCTCAAAGAGAAGCGGGATCAAGATGCGGGGCGGCGCGCTGACCCGTCTTAAGGCAACGCGGGCGATGAGACAGCTGGACGCGTCGGAGAGACGAAAGAACCTGACCGGCGCATTTGCCGTGAACAGGGAGGAACTGCTCCTTAAGGGGAGCGGAAGAGGTGAGAAGCTGCGGAACGGCGGCACCGGAGATGCCGGCACCTCTGCAGATGACAGCGGGAAATGCGCCGGGCGCGTCCTTCTGATCGACGACATCTTTACGACCGGGTCCACCATGGACGCCTCGGCGGCCGCCCTCAAATCGGCCGGGGTAAAGGAAGTCTTCTTCCTCACCGTCTGCACCGGCGCCGGATCTTCCGCCATCTATTAGCGCAGAGGTCCCTTCCTCGTTGCATTTGAGGAAAGCATCCCGTATACTGTATCTGGCTGTGATTTTCCTTATGGCTGACTGTTTGGAGGTCTTTAAGAGATGGGGGAGAAACTGAAGACAATCTTTATGCCGTTCTCTCTCGTCCGGAAAAATCTCATGAGCCTCATCGGCTTTGAACTCATCTGCCGGCTTCTGTCCGTATTCGTGTTCTTTCCGATCCTGACCTGGATGCAGCGTCTCTTTCTTCTCTTCAATGGCACCACGGCCATCGCCGCCTACAATTACAAGAGATTTCTTTTGAATCCGCTCACCTGGGTCGTGCTCATTGCCCAGGCCCTTCTCATCACCGTCTTTGCCATGTTCGAGAGGTTTGCCCTGGTTGACACCCTCCACGCCTCGAAGTGCAGAAAGAAGCTTGGCATCAGCCGGATCTTCCACAACGCATTCGACCTGACGATCGACCGGTTCAAACCACGGAACTGGGGGCTCATTCCCTATGCGATTTTCGTCCTTCACTTCGGCATGTTTACCGATGTGTCTTCCGTCACGTCATTTATCCGGATTCCGGGCTTCATCCTTGAGGACTTCAGGAAGCGCCCCTATGAGCAGGTGCTCTATTACATCGGGATCGTCGCGCTCTTTTACCTCTTCTTAAGGTGGGCCTTTACGATCCCCATCATGATGGAGTACGACGACAAGAGCTTTCGAAGCGCGAGAAAAAAGAGCTGGGAAATGACGAGAGGGATGTACTTCCTCTATGTCTTCGTCGTGTCCGTCTTCTGGATCGGGCTTACGATCCTCATGCTCAGCGCCCTGAGCGCCGCTGCCGTGCTGATCTGGTACCTGCTCTATCTGTGGCTTCTCCCGGGAACTGCGGAGGGAATTGTCCCGTTTTTCAAGAGCCGCATCTCGGGGACCTATCTCATTTTGTATATCGGATTCTCCTGGGTGTCCGGCCCGCTCATTCTCTCCAGCTTCCAGGCCATCTACTACCGCAGGAAGGAGAAGCTGAAGGAGCATGTGAGGCCTTATACCGAGGAGAGGGATTATCTCAGAACCTTCAGGCCCGTGCGGATCTGTGCCGTCGCGGGAATCCTTCTGTGCGTGTTCTTCTCCGGCCCCAAGGTCTTTGCGAAGGCGAGATGGATCCTGAACACCCGGTACGGCCTTCCTCTCATCATGGCCCACCGGGGGTACTCGGACGCCGCGCCCGAGAACACCATCCCCGCGTTCGAGAAGGCGATCGATGAGGGCTTTACCGCCGCCGAGCTCGACGTGCAGATGACGAAGGACGGCCAGATCGTGGTGTTCCACGACAACAACCTGAAGAGGATCACGGGGGTCGACAGGAACATCTGGGATGTGACCTATGACGAGATCAAAAACCTCGATGCGGGGAGCCATTTTGGAAAGGAGTATGAGGGAGTGACGATTCCCACGCTGGCCGAGGTGCTGAGCCTGTGCAATGACAAGCTCTTCCTCAACATTGAGATCAAGAGAAACGGGCACGACGAGGGCATCGTGGAGAAGACAATCAGCGATGTCATGACTTACGGCAATATCGACAACTGCGACATCACATCCCAGGATTACAGGACGATCGAGGAGATCCGGAGCATCAACCCGAGCATCCTGACGGCTTACACATCGGTCATCGGGATCGGGGACCTTGAGAAGCTCGAGGCCGCGGATATTCTGAGCATCCAGGAGACTTTCGCCACTTACACGAACATCGAGAACCTCCACAATGCAGGAAAGCGCGTCTTCGTGTGGACGGTAAATGAAGAGGACACGATGGAACAGCTCGTTGCCCTCAACGTCGATGCCATTCTCACGAATAACCCGGGGCTCTGCAAGGAGGTCGTGGAGCGGTATGAGAGCGACGCGATGAATTTCGTGAGGCGGCTGCAGAATATTCTCGTGTTCATGTGAAGCGGCGGGACGGCAGTTTGCATTTGGTGCCGTTTCATGATA
>CADCPJ010000240.1 GCA_902803245.1 uncultured Lachnospiraceae bacterium
CCGAAATCACAGCGAAAACCATTCAGAAAACCAGTTCTCTGCCTGATTTTCACTCTGATTTCAGGGGTGCTGAATAGTTACAAATCAGCGCTTCGACTCGCAGCTCTGATTGCCGACCGTGCAGCTGGTCTTGCAGGCAGACTGGCAGGATGTCTGGCACTCGCCGCAGCCGCCCTTCTTCACAGTGTTCTGAAGGTTCTTTGTATTTAAAGTCTTGATATGTTTCATAAAACGCTCCTCCTCTTTCATGTAGTCGGCGGATCCACCGACCTGCCGATTATATCACAATGTTCTCCCTCTCACAAGTGCCTTGCGCTTCAGTTGAATCCGTAGAACTTCTGGGTCAGGCGGTAGCCGTTGACGACGAACTTTCTGCCCGCCTCGCCCGGCATGTTGATCATCCTGCCGAGGAAGCTGTGGCGGATCCGAAGATAGAGGAACAGATCCTTCTTCTTCAGGTACTCCCACAGGTCCTTCTTCATTTTCAGGGATTCCTCCGTGTCCATGCGGAGAAGCAGGATCGTCGACACGACCATGATGATCGTCAGGTAGTGCGTGAGCACCCCCGCCTGATTCTTCTTCTTGACGAGATCCGGGCGGTAGCTGTCGATCATGAGCCTCGTCACTTTGAGCTGCTGGTCGATGCGCCTGATCATGACCTCCTCGTTCACGGACTGGTCCTCGCGCCCGATGAAATACCTGTACAGCGGCACATTGAGATAGTAGAGGGTCTTCACGTAGATAAACGGTGTGAACGCCACCAGGTTGTCCACGTAGAAGCAGTGCTCCGGCAGCTTAAAGCCGAACTCCCGGAGGAGCTCCGTGCGGTAAGTGAGGCTGTGCATCAGCACATAGCGGTGGGCATTTAAAGGCCTCTCCATCTCATCCCATGTGAAGACGCGGTTCTCGGGGAAGGATCCCACGTAGCGCATCATGCGCTTCTTCTTCGCGCCCTGCTTGTCGTAGATATAATTGGAAATGAGCACGTCGAGGGTCGTAGGCCCCGTGATCACCTTCCTCAGCACATCGAGCACCTTGATGTAGGAGTCGTAATCGAGATAGTCGTCGCTGTCGCACACCTTGTAGTAGATGCCCTTCGCCTCTCTAAGGCCCGTATTCACCGCGCCTCCGTGGCCCTTATTCTCCTGGTGGATGGCCCTCACGACTCCGGGATACCTGCGCTCATAGTCCCTGGCGATCTCCAGTGTCCCGTCCGTGGACCCGTCGTCGATGACAAGGACCTCCACGTCCTCTCCCCCGACAAGCGCGTGATCGATGGCCTTTCTCATATACTCCTCGGAATTGTAGCAGGGAATCGCCACAGTCAGTATCTTCATCGCTCCTTGTTTTCCTTCCCTTCACAAGTATAGTCGTTCATCTCTTATCCCTTATCTTTCCCCAGATGCAGCCGAAGTCGGCGGGCATAAGCGGAAAATGCCGACGGCAGAGCGTACTTCTCCTCGATCTCGCTGCGCACGGCAAAGAGCCACTCTCCCCCGTCATCGTGACTTCGATATTCATTTTCATTTTCAAATGAAGCGATCCGCACCTCATAAGCCGTCATCCGCCACTCCACGTGGGAGAACAGATGCCTCGCCGGCGGCAGTTTTTTCATATTCAGGGCAAAAAAGCCCTGTTTCTCAATATACTCCACCGCGGCCCCTCTGTCCAGATGTCCCGGCAGATTCGGGAATTCGTACATTCCGCCAAGGAGTCCCTCCCCTTCTCTTCGTCGTATCGCAATAGAATCCCCGTCCCTGACGAGAAACACGGTGAGCTCCTCCACACGCCTGGACGTCTCCTTTTTCCTTAGAGGGATCCGGTCCGTAAGCCCCCTCTTTCCCGCCTCGCACTCATCCGCGACCGGGCACATGGCGCAGCGGGGCGCCGCGTTCGGGACGCAGATGAGTGCGCCGAGCTCAATCAGCGACTGAGCAAAGTCCCCCGCAGACACCTCTCCGCCGGCGACGGCATTTTCCGTCACTTCCCGAAGCTCCTTCTCCATCCGCCTCCTGACGGAGCCGGAGAGGATGTTCTCCTCACACGCCTCAAGCCTTGCAAGGACGCGGAGCACATTTCCGTCCACGGCTGCTTCGGGGAGGCCGAAAGCTATGGAGGAAATGGCGCCTGCTGTGTAGGGGCCGATTCCGGGCAGAGCGAGGAGCCCCTCCCGCGTGTTCGGAAACGATCCCCCACCCGCGGCGATTGTTTCCGCCGCCCGCTTCATATTCCGGACGCGGCTGTAGTAGCCGAGTCCCTCCCACAGCTTCAGGAGCTTCTCATCCGGGCAGGCCGCGAGGGCTTCCACGTTCGGGAGCGCTTCAAGAAATCTCTCGTAGTACCCCTTCACCGCCTCTACCCTGGTCTGCTGGAGCATGATCTCCGAGACCCAGATCGCGTAGGGGTCACGCGTGTGTCTCCAGGGCAGGTCCCGCTTTGATACAGCATACCAGTCAACAAGCGGCTTTACAAATGCATCCCGCATATGGTACTCTCCGTGTGTCTTTCTCAAAAAATGAAAGGAAAAAAAAGAATGCAAGCAGTGATATTTGACGTAGACGGAACGCTCTGGGATTCCACGGAAAAAGTCGCCATCTCCTGGAGGGAGACCTGCAGGAGGCGCGGTGTGGACGGGCGGCACATAACGAAGGAGAGGCTCATGGGCGAGTTCGGGAAGCTGCTCGATGACATCGGCATCTCCCTCTTTCCGGATCTGCCGAAGGAAGAGGCCATCGCCCTCACCGCCATCGCGTGCGACGAGGAGCTCGACTACCTGCACATCGACCCGCCGAAGCTCTACGACGGAATCCCCGAGCTCTTCATTGCCTTAAGGAAAATGGGGCTTAAGACCTGCATCGTGAGCAACGCCCAGAAAGGGTACGTGGAGACGCTTCTTGACGTCACATGTCTGTCCCCTTATGTCGACTCCTACCTGCAGGCCGGCGACACCGGCACGGACAAGGCCGGCACGATCCGCATCCTGATGGAGCGCGAAAGCATCGAAAGCGCGGTCTATGTGGGAGATACCTACGGAGACTTTACCGCCACGAAGGCGGCAGGGCTTCCCTTCGTCCACGCCGCCTACGGTTTCGGCGAGGTGCCGGAGCCGGACGCGAGGATTTTCCATCCGCTCGAGCTGCCGGATGTGATCCGGAAGCTTGCTTCGAAGTGACGGATGCGGTCCGGAAGCCTGCTTCAAAGTGACGGATGCGGTCCGGAAGCCTGCTTCAAAGTGACGGATGCGGTCCGGAAGCCTGCTTCAAAGTGACGGATGC
>CADCPJ010000241.1 GCA_902803245.1 uncultured Lachnospiraceae bacterium
GCGATCAAGTGGCCGAATGACCTCGTCATCGGAGGAAAGAAGGTGAGCGGGACGCTGACGGAAGCCATCCTTTGGGACGGAAAGGTAGAAGGCGTCGTGACCGGGACGGGGATCAACGTCAACAACGAATTCTTTCCGGGCGAGATCGCGGAGCGCGCGACTTCCCTAAAGACTGAGACCGGAAGGGAGATCTCCCGCGGGGCGCTGCTTGCGTCCGTGCTGCGGTCATTTCACACCAATTACAGGACCTTTTTAAAAAGCGGGGACCTGCATATGCTGCGGGACCGCTACAATGCGCTTCTTGCCGGAAAGGACGGAGAGGTCCGCATTGAGGCGCCGGAGGGGGCATATACGGCCGTCTCCCGGGGAATTGACACGAAAGGACGGCTCCTTGTCGAGAGGGAGACAGGCGGGATCTCCATGATCAGCGCCGGTGAAGTCTCTGTCCGGGGGCTCTATGGATATGTCTGAGAAGAAAACAGGCGAAGGTTTGAAGCTGAAAAACCCGCTGATTTTAGGACCGATGGCCGGTGTTACCGACCATCCTTTTCGTCTGCTCTGCCATGAGATGGGAGCGGCCCTTGCGGGAACGGAGATGGTGAGCGCCAATGCGCTGAAGTACGGCAATAAGAAGACGCTGGAATTCATCGATATCCGCGAGGACGAGCGGCCGGTCTCCCTCCAGCTCTTCGGGCCGGACGCGGAGGCATTTGCCGCGGCGCTCGATAAGATCGAGGGATATTCCTATGACGTCCTCGATATCAATATGGGCTGTCCCATGCCGAAGATCGTGAAAAATGGCGAGGGAAGCGCCCTCATGCAAAACCCCGCGAAGGCCGAGGCGATCGTGAGGGAGTGCGTGCGGAGGTCTGACCGGCCCGTGACCGTGAAGCTTCGCGCCGGCTTTTCTATGGGCGAAAGAACGGCTCCGGAGCTCGCGAGAAGACTGGAGGCGGCAGGCGCATCCGCGGTCGCGGTCCACGGCCGGACGAGGGAGCAGTACTACACGGGGAATGCGGACTGGAGCATCATACGCGAGGTGAAGGAGGCCGTCAGGATTCCCGTGATCGGAAACGGGGACGTGACGAGCGGTAAGAGGGCGAAGGCCATGCTTAAAGAGACGGGCTGCGACTTTGTCATGATCGCGAGAGGCGCGAGGGGGAATCCCTGGATCTTCCGCGAAGCCCTGTCGGCCCTTGACTCCTCTTCCTCAGAGCGCCCATCGCTTAAGGAAATCCATGCTATGATGCTCCGCCATCTCCGCATGCAGCTTGAGGAGAAGGGGGAGCATCTGGGGATCTGCCAGATGCGGAAGCACATCGCCTGGTACACGGCAGGCCTTCCTGGCTCCTCGGCGCTTCGCGACCAGGTCAACCGCGCGGGCACTTACGGGGAGGTGAAAGACCTGCTGGACAACTGGTTCGAAGAAACGGCTCTCAATCGATCGTCATGCGGAGCGAATCCCCCCTCGCGAAGCTGAAATAGATGTAGATGGCCTGCCCCTTCTTCAGCGTGACCTTCGCATAGCGGGACTTGAGGTGCTTGGTCAGCTTGTCGCCCGCGGCATCTTTTTGTGTCGCGATGTAAATGGATTCCGCCTTGCCCCCCTGGGTCCGCACGATTGTCTTTTTCAGGGTCTTCCCGTCCGTCCCTGCCTCTGACATCAGATAGACGTGTCCGCAGTTATACGGATATTTTGTCGAGAGCTTTGAGAAACTGAAGGTATATTTTCTGCTTTCATCCGCGGTGAATTTCAGGAAACCGCAGCCGCTCCCGCTGCTTGAGAGGCGGATCCTGTGAGAGCCTCTTTTTACCGTCTTCGCCGCTTTGGAGGCGGCCTCGGCGGAAGTCGTGTATTCCTGGTCCTTCAGCACCCTTACGGCTGCCTCGCCTGTCACGGCGGCAGAAGCTGTAAGGATGAGCATGGTTATGAAAAAGATGTATATTCTTCGTGTCATGAGCCGCATAAATGGCACCTCCTTGCTGTGCTGGAAAGCTGCATGATGGTATCTTTAGGATGTTACTCAAATTGAGTGGATTTTGTCAAGCCTCCGGCTGTGCGCCGGCATCCGGGGCCGGTGCC
>CADCPJ010000242.1 GCA_902803245.1 uncultured Lachnospiraceae bacterium
CCGGGGCGCCGGGCAAGCTGCACCGGAAATGACATCACCCCTTCTCGAATAAGAGCCGGGGTTTCTTATTTATAGCCGTACACGAAGTTGTCTCCGCAAGGGGCACCTTCGGTGTGCAGGAACAGAGCATTTCGTTTTCCCTGTATGCAGTTAATCTGTGCAATTGCCTTCGGCAAGCTTAAGGTTAACCAGTATAATTGATAACGGGAGGCAGCAGAACCACTGCCGTTTCCCGACACAAGAGGAGCCAGACCATATGTATCAGGTTGATTTTAAAATGAAGCAACACCTGCATTTTATCGGAATCGGCGGCATCAGCATGAGCGGACTCGCCGAGATCCTCCTAAGGGAGGGCTTTTCGATATCCGGATCGGACAGCAAGGCCTCCCCCCTCACGGACCACCTCAGGGAGCTCGGGGCCCGGATTTTCATAGGCCAGGCCGCCGAAAACATCTTCCCCGGCATCGACTGCGTGATCTATTCGGCGGCGATCCATCCCGACAACCCCGAATTTATCGCAGCCAAAGAGGCCAATCTCCCGATGCTCACCCGCGCGGAGCTCCTCGGCGAGATCATGCGGAACTACGACACCCCCATCGCGGTGGCCGGCACTCACGGGAAGACCACGACGACCTCCATGTGCTCCCACATCCTGATGGAGGCCGGTCTCGATCCGACGATCACGGTGGGCGGCATCCTTCCCTCCATCTCCGGCAACATCCGGGTGGGAAAATCCGGCACCTTCATTGCGGAGGCCTGTGAGTACACCAACAGCTTTCTCTCCTTCTTCCCGAAGATCGAGATCATCTTAAACGTCGACGCCGATCACCTCGACTTCTTCAAAAACATCGAGGAGATCGCGGAGTCCTTCCACCGCTTCGCGATGATTCCGGGTGCGGACGGCACGCTCATCATGAACCGCGACACGCCTTTCTTCGACGTCGTCACGAAGGACGCAGCCGCCCGGATCATCACCTATTCCCTCGAGCAGAGCGCGGATTACACTGCCGAGAACATCGTCTTCGACAGGCGGGGTTTTGCGGGCTTCACCTGCATTGAGAGAGGATCGGCCCTCGGAAACTTCGCGCTCTCCGTTCCCGGAATTCACAACGTCTCCAACGCCCTCGCCTCCATAGCGCTCGGCCGCAGGCTCGGCATCAGCGTCGAGGACATCGCGCGGGGGCTGATTGGCTTTACGGGCACGGACCGCCGCTTCCAGAAGAAAGGCACCGTCAACGGGGCCGAAGTCATCGATGACTACGCGCATCACCCGACCGAGATCCGGGCAACCTTGACGGCCGCGAAGAGCTATCCCCACAAGAAGCTCTTTGTTTCGTTCCAGCCCCACACCTACACGAGGACGAAGGCCCTTCTCCCGGAATTCGCCGATGCCCTCTCCCTGGCCGACCACGTCCTCCTGGCCGACATCTACGCGGCCCGCGAGAAGAACACCGTCGGCATCTCCTCAGAGGATCTGCTCGCCGAGCTTCAAAAAAGAGGCGTCGAAGCGGAATACTGCCCGAGCTTTGAGGAAATGGAATCCTCGCTCCGTGCACAGCTTTGCGAAGGCGACCTGTTGATAACTATGGGAGCGGGAAATATTGTAGAAGTGGGCGAAAACCTGGTCAGAGAATAGATATCCACGTTATTCACAGCATCCACAGCCCGTTTTTTCCACTAATAGTGGTCCGGCTGTGGATGATTTTGTGGATGCGGCTTCGGGGAGATCTTGCTATACTATAGTGACCGCACGGAGGCAAAGCCTGCCGCCCCTTATCGTGTCAGCAAGACAGGCATCTGCAGCGAAAGCGCATGCATGAAGGGAACCGCCTGCGGCACCTGTCAAACATAAAAAGATCAGAACCCGGGAGTTCTATATGGACATTATAAAGCTGCGCTCCTGCTTCTCGCAGGATGTCACCGTCATTGCAAATGATTTTCTGGACCGCTTCCTCCCCGAAGCCAACGGGGATTTTCTGCGCATCTATCTCTATCTGGTCCGCATCGCGGGCAGCGGCAGCGACTCTCTGTCGCTGTGCAGCGTGGCCGACCGGATGAACTGCACGGAAAATGACGTGAACCGCGCCCTCCGCTACTGGGAGAGAGAGGGAGTCATCACCCTCTCAAAGAACGAAGGCGGCGAGCTCACGGACATCGCTTTCACCAGTTACTGCAAGCCCGACGCCCGCACGGACGCCCCGGCGGCGGAGAAGCCCTCGGACATCACGGCCGAGCGGCTGACCGAGCTCGGGGAGCGGGAGGACATCCGGGAGCTCCTCTTCATCGCCCAGCAGTATATCGGAAAACCGCTGTCCCGCTCCGAGATGCAGAAGATCTGTTTCTTCTACGACAGCCTTCATTTTTCGCCGGATCTCATCGATTACCTGATCGAGTACTGCGTGAGCCGCGGGCACAAGAGCTTCCACTACATCGAGAAAGTGGCCCTC
The DNA here is from genome assembly GCA_902803245.1 of uncultured Lachnospiraceae bacterium. GTDB lineage: Bacteria > Bacillota > Clostridia > Lachnospirales > Lachnospiraceae > Chordicoccus. The sequence continues at coordinate 2,448 of CADCPJ010000242.1, forward strand.
GGGTGGAAGGAGCAGGGAATCTCCACGGTGCGCGACGCGCGCGTCATAGCCGGGAGCTACCACAGGGAGTACTACGATATCTTAAAGGCCCTCGGCATCGACAACCACCACCCGGTGGAGGCGGAGGTCCGCGTCATGAAGAAATGGATCGAGAAATACAACCTCCCCCTCGACCTCATCAAGGAGGCCTGCACGCGGACCGTGATGGGGGCGTCGAAGCCGACGCTCAATTACACGGACAGCATCCTGACGAAGTGGTACAGCCGGGGAGTCCGCACCATGGACGACGTGCTTGCCCTCGACGAGGAGTACATAAAAGAGCAGGATGCGAAGAAGGCCCAGCGCGCGGACGCGGGAAGAGGCAAAAAGCGCGGGGCGAATGCATTTTCGAATTTCGAACAGAGAGATTACGACTTCCGCCAACTGGAGAGCGCCCTCCTGCAGCGCGCCTCCGGCGACGCGGAATAACCCGGAGGTCCTATGGCACTGAGCAACGTCCAGTACGACGCCGTGATGCGGCACTATGACGAAGTCCGCGAGCGCAGGAGATACGAGCAGACTCTTCACACAGAGCGAATCTACCGGGAAATCCCCGAGATGATGAGCCTCGACGACGAGATCGCCTCCCGCTCCCTTCACGCCGCGAGGGCGAGGATCGAAGATCCCGCGGCCGACCTCTCCGACTACTCGACTGAGATGACGCGGATCATTTCCAGAAAGAAGGAGCTTCTTAAGTGTCACGGCTATTCTCCCGACTATCTGGAGCTGCAGTACGACTGCCCCAGGTGCAGGGATACAGGGCTCGTGAACGGAAAGCACTGCTCCTGCTTCGACCGCACGGCGGCGGAGCTTCTCTACGGCACCTACTCCCTCAAAAGTGCGCTGGATAAAGAAAACTTCAGCCGCTTTTCCTTCGAGTGGTATTCTGATACAATGGTGGATGAGACGACAGGCATGAGCGCGCTCGGGCTCGCCTATGAGGCCGCCGAGGCGGCGCACGCGATGTTCCGGGGCGGCCGCATCCGCGGGAACCTCTACCTCTACGGCAACACGGGGGTCGGAAAGACCTTTCTCACCCACTGCATTGCGAAAGAGGCCCTGGATGCAGGGCTTGCGATTCTTTGCTTCTCGGCGGCAGACTTATTTGACACCCTCGCCGAGTGCACATTTGACCGGACATCCTCCGGAGGAAACGTCCTTAAGAATCTCGTGACATCCTCGGATCTCCTCATTATCGACGACCTCGGCACGGAGCTGACCAATGCCTTCTCGGCATCCGAGCTCTTCCGGATCGTCAATGAGAGAATCAGCCTGGAGCGCTCCACGGTGATCTCAACGAACCTGGCGCTCAAGGACTTGCGGGAGAGATACTCGGAGCGGGTGCTCTCGAGAATCATGAGCGAATACACGATCAAAAAACTCATCGGCGCAGACATACGCATCCAGAAAAAGCTGAGCGGAGGCAGGCTATGACAGCAGACAGATATGAGGCACAGATCAAACCCGTTTTCCACTCTACACCCGAGGGGCGGCTCGCCCTCATCGTACTTCCCAGCATGCAGACCGTGGGGAAGAAGGTGGACGAATACCTCGTCGAGTGGAGGCGCGAGCGGGCCGAGAAGGACCCGCGGCTCATGAACAACGACTATGTCCGCGACAGCTTTCTTTTGAAGGCGGACACGCCCCGCTTCGGCTCCGGGGAGGGCAAGGGCTCCATAAGGGAGTCCGTCCGCGGAGACGACCTCTACATCATGGTCGATGTCACGAATTACTCCCTGACCTACAAGATGTCCGGATTCGAGAACGTGATGTCCCCGGACGACCATTTCCAGGATTTGAAAAGGGTAATTGCCGCTGCCGGGCGGAAGCCCCGCCGGGTCAACGTCATTATGCCCTATCTCTATGAGGGCAGGCAGATCAAGCAGAACGGGCGCGAATCCCTGGACTGCTCGGGCGCCCTGCAGGAGCTCGAGAACCTCGGAGTGGACAACATCCTCACCTTCGACGCCCACGACGCCCGCGTGCAGAACGCTATTCCCATGGCCGGCTTCGAGACGGTGACGCCGACCTACCAGTTCATCAAGAACGTCCTGCGCTGCGCCCCCGACTTAAAGATCGACAGCGATCACCTGATGGTCATAAGCCCCGACGAGGGCGGCATGGGCCGGGCGATCTATCTGGCCAACGTTCTCGGCGTGGATATGGGGATGTTCTTCAAGAGGAAGGACTACAACATATTGAAGGACGGGCGGAATCCAGTTCTCGCGCACGAGTTCCTCGGCTCCGAGGTGGCGGGAAAGGACATCATCGTCATCGACGACATGATCTCCTCCGGGGCCGGCGTGCTGGAGACCGCCGAGCTCCTCAAGAAGCGGAAGGCGGGCCGGATCTTCATCTGCTCGACCTTCGGCATCCTGACGGGGGGAACGCAGCCATTTGACGCCGCCTACAAGAAGAAGCTCTTCGACAAGCTGATCACGACGAACCTCGTCTACCAGCCGGAGGAACTGCTCAGCAAGCCCTATTACCGAAGCTGCGACATGAGCAAGTACCTGGCGCTCCTCATCGACACGCTGAATCACGACGTGTCGCTGTCGACCCTCTTAAATCCGATTGACCGGATCAAGAAGGTGTTAAGCAAGCACGCCGAGGGAATCGCTGTGTAACGGAAAAAGGTGACATTGGGGACAGTCCCCAATGTCACCTTTTTGAAACGATTCGAGTAACCGTTCAGCACTTCCGGCAGGCTGCAAGCTCCCCGTCCTTCATGTCCACGAGGATCGTGTCGCCCTCGTGTACCATGCCTCCGAGGATGATCTTCGCCGAGAGCGTCTCCACGCTCTGCTGCAGGAACCTCTTCAGCGGCCGCGCGCCGTACACCGGGTCGTAGCCCGAATCGATGACGTAGTCCTTCGCCGCGTCCGTGAGCTCGATGCAAAGCTGTGACGGGGCAAGCCTTCTGTTCAGGTCTTCGATCAGGAGTCCGACGATGCCGCGGATGTTCTCCTTGGTCAGCGGCTTGAAGCAGATGGTCTCGTCCAGGCGGTTCAGGAACTCCGGCCGGAAATGGCTCTTCAGCTCCGCCTCCACCAAAGACCTTGCGTCCCCGGAGATCTCCCCTTCCGGCGTGATGCCCTCGAGGAGGTACTGGGAGCCGATGTTCGAGGTCAGGATGATGATGGTGTTCTTGAAGTCCACCGTTCTGCCCTGGCTGACCGTGATGTGCCCGTCATCGAGCACCTGGAGCAGCACGTTGAAGACGTCCGGATGGGCCTTCTCCACCTCGTCGAAGAGCACGACCG
>CADCPJ010000243.1 GCA_902803245.1 uncultured Lachnospiraceae bacterium
CCTTCCTTCTTTGACGCATAAAGAGCCGCTGTGAAAGCCACTGCGGCGCCTGAGTGTCCAAAACGCAAAGGATTCCCTCCAAAGAGAGCGGAGATCCTTCGCTTCACTATGAATTATAAGAACCTGTCTGTGGAAACGGACTCCCCGGGCGGGGAGACTTAGAAGACGGACCTGTGAGTTGTCCGGTTCACACATTATAGTACAGATGGGCGTGGATTTCCTAGCCCCATTTTAAAAAATGAAGAAAAATGATTCGGAGAAGTTTCACCTTGCAACTCCGGAACTTTTCCTGTATAGTTTGTAACTGTTCAGCCCTTAAGCGGACGGCCTTCCCGCGCATGACGGGACGGCAGGATGTGAATATGCGGGCATATGGTAACGGAGGAAACCGTGGCAAAGAATCTTGTTATCGTCGAGTCACCTGCAAAGGTAAAGACAATAAAAAAATTTCTCGGGACCAGGTATGACGTGGAGGCGTCCATGGGTCACGTCCGGGATCTGCCCAAGAGCCAGCTGGGCATCGATATTGAAAATGACTACGAGCCGAAGTACATCACAATCCGCGGGAAGGGGGATCTTCTCGCGAAGCTGAGAAAAGCCGCGAAGAGCGCGGACCACGTCTATCTCGCCACCGACCCGGACCGGGAAGGCGAGGCGATCTCCTGGCACCTGATTGCGGCGCTGAACCTTGACGGAAAGAAGGTTCAGCGCATTACGTTCAACGAGATCACGAAAAATGCGGTCAAGTCCTCGCTGAAGACTCCGAGGGAGATCGACATGAGCCTCGTTGACGCCCAGCAGGCAAGGAGGATCCTTGACCGCCTGGTGGGCTATGAGATCAGCCCGGTTCTGTGGAAGAAGGTGAAGAGAGGCCTGTCCGCCGGAAGGGTGCAGTCCGCTGCGCTCAGGATGATCGCGAAGCGGGAGAAGGAGATCGCGGACTTCGTGCCGACGGAGTTCTGGACCATCGAGGCGGACTTCATGATCCCGGGGCAGAAGAAGCCGGTCACCGCGAAGCTGAGCGGCGACGAGAGCGGGAAGATCACCATTTCCTCAAAGGAGGAAGCGGAAGCCATCTTAAAGGAGCTGAAAGAGAGCCGCTTTTATGTGAGCGACGTAAAGAGAAGCGAGCGGAAAAAGAAGCCGCCCCTCCCATTTACGACGAGCACGCTCCAGCAGGAGGCCGCCAATGTCCTCGGATTTTCCACGACAAAGACGATGCGGATCGCCCAGCAGCTCTATGAGGGCATCGACTTAAAAGACGAGGGGACGGTCGGCATCATCACGTACCTGAGAACGGATTCCACAAGGATCGCCGCGGAGGCGGACGAAGCGGCGAGGGAGTACATAAGGACGGAATACGGCGCGAACTATCTCGGCCACCCCGCGGCGGAGAATCAGAGCAAAGGGGCGCAGGACGCCCATGAAGCCATCCGGCCGACGGATATCACGAGATCCCCCGTCCGGATCAAGGAGTCTTTGAGCCGGGACCAGCTCCGGCTCTATCAGCTGATCTGGAGAAGATTTGCGGCGAGCCGGATGGCTCCCGCCGTGTACGACACGCTCTCGGTGAAGATAAGGGGCGGGAAGTACCACTTCTCCGTGGCGGCGTCGAAGCTCCGCTTCGCGGGCTTCCTCGATGTCTACAGCACCTCCGACGACGAGAAGAACTCCGGAAATGCCCTGATTAAGGACATCACGTGCGACACGCCGCTCACCCTGTCCGGCCTTAGGGATGAGCAGCATTTTACCCAGCCTCCGGCTCATTTTACGGAGGCATCTCTCGTGCGGACGATGGAGGAGCGCGGCATCGGGAGGCCGAGCACCTACGCGCCCACCATTTCGACGATCCTCGCGCGCCATTACATCACGAAGGAGCAGAAGAACCTCTTCATCACGGAGCTCGGCGAGGTCGTGGACGGCATCATGCTTCAGGCCTTTCCGCAGATCGTCGACGAGGACTTCACGGCCAATATGGAGACGCTCCTCGACGGAGTGGCCGACGGCGTCGTCGAGTGGAAGACGATCGTGCGGAATTTCTACCCGGACCTGAAGGAAGAGGTGGACCGCGCGAACGAGGAGCTGAAAGAAGTGAAGATCGAGGACGAAGTCACGGACGTCGTGTGCGAGAACTGCGGCAGGAACATGGTCATCAAGTACGGGCCGCACGGGAAGTTCCTGGCGTGCCCCGGCTTCCCGGAGTGCCGCAGCACGAAGCCGTATTTCGAGAAGGCGGGTGTCCGCTGCCCGAAGTGCGGGGGAGAGGTGGTTCTGAAGCGCTCCAGAAAGGGCAGGCGCTTCTACGGATGCGAGAACAACCCGGAGTGCGATTTCATGTCCTGGTCACTGCCGGTGGAGAAGAAATGTCCGAAGTGCGGAAGCTACATGGTCCGCAAGGGAAACAAGGTCGTCTGTTCTGACGAAAATTGCGGACATTCGGAAAATTTCTGAATAGTTTTGAATTAGCGCCAAAACACTTGTTTTGACGCTAATTTTATGTTAAGATAGACAATGTATGAGGAGTAAAAGGGGAAAAGGAGTAAAAATATAAAAAAGTGACCAGTTTCAGCCGGAGTGTCGGGAAAGGAGAGGGAATGAGCGTACAGCTACTGGATAAAACCCGCAAGATCAACAAGTTATTGCACAACACGAGCACATCAAAAGTTGTATTCAACGACATCTGCAATGTCCTGGTTGAAACTTTGTCTTCCAATATTCTTGTCATCAGCAAGAAGGGCAAAGTTCTTGGCGTCGGCAAGTCGGACGGCGTCAAGGAGATCGTCGAGATGATTACCGGCGAGATCGGAAGCTTTGTGGACCCGCTGCTCAATGAGCGCTTCCTCGGCGTTTTGTCGACGAAGGAGAACGTGAATCTGAAGACACTCGGCTTCACGGGAAATGACGTGGGCAATTACACGGCGATCATCAATCCGATCGATATAGCGGGCGAGAGGCTCGGGACTGTTTTCTCCTACCGGTCCGATGCGATGTATGACATCGAGGACATCATCGTCAGTGAATACGGGACGACGGTGGTGGGACTCGAGATGATGCGCTCCGTGGACGAGGAGAACGCGGAGGAGACGAGAAAGCGCCAGGTCGTGAAGTCGGCATTTTCCACGCTTTCCTTCTCGGAACTCGAGGCCATCATACATATCTTCGACGAGCTCGACGGCAATGAGGGAATCCTCGTGGCGAGCAAGGTCGCCGACCGGGTCGGAATCACCCGCTCCGTGATCGTCAACGCGCTGAGGAAGTTTGAGAGCGCCGGGGTCATCGAGTCCCGCTCCTCGGGCATGAAGGGGACTTACATCAAGGTTCTCAATGACTACATCTTCGACGAGCTCGAAGAGATCAAGGCCCACCGGGCAAAAAAGTGATCCGGCACAAACGGGGCAGTGAGGGCATGACGGAAAGCGGCCGCAGACGGGCTGTCTGGCTGCGGATTTTGAGAAAGAGCCGAAGGTTTCGACCTCCGGCTCTTTTGCGTGATAAGA
>CADCPJ010000244.1 GCA_902803245.1 uncultured Lachnospiraceae bacterium
ATTATCGTTCAGGATTTATCCTGGATTCCGTCCGCAAATACCTGCACAGGCAGCTATGCTGTCAATTTCACTGACAGCTGCCTTAACAGCTGCCTTGGCAATCTCTGACAGCTGCCTTAACAGCTGCCTTGACAATCTCTGACAGCTGCCTTAACAGCTGCCTTGACAACTGCCGGTTCATGAATTCACTGCAAGCCCCGTGTAGAGCTGGTAGTACTTGCCCCTGGCCGCGAGCAGCTCGTCGTGAGTTCCTCTCTCGATGATCCGCCCCTGCTCGAGCACCATGATGCAGTCGGAGTTGCGGACCGTCGAGAGCCTGTGGGCGATGACAAATGTCGTCCGCCCCTTCATCAGCGCATCCATCCCGTCCTGCACGATCTTCTCCGTGCGGGAGTCGATGGAAGACGTCGCCTCGTCGAGAATCAGCACCGGCGGGTCGGCGATGGCCGCCCGCGCGATGGCGAGCAGCTGCCTCTGCCCCTGGGACAGATTCGCGCCGTCGTTGTGGAGCATCGTATTGTACCCTTCCGGCAGGCGCTCGATGAAGCCATCGGCGTTGGCGAGCTTCGCGGCCGCGTACACCTCTTCATCCGTGGCGTCAAGCCGCCCGTACCGGATGTTCTCCATCACCGTGTCCGTGAAGAGATGGGTGTCCTGGAGAACCATGCCAAGCGATCTCCGCAGATCCGCCTTTTTGATCTTGTTGATATTGATGCCGTCGTAGCGGATCTTTCCGTCCTGGATGTCGTAGAACCGGTTGATCAGGTTCGTGATCGTCGTCTTTCCGGCGCCTGTGGAGCCTACAAATGCGATCTTCTGCCCCGGATGGGCGTAGAGCTTGATGTCGTGGAGCACCATTTTCTCATCCGTGTACCCGAAATCCACGCCGTCCATGACGATCCCGCCCTCAAGAGCGGCGTAAGTCGTCGACTGGTCGGACTGCTTGTGGAAATGCTTCCAGGCCCAGTGCCCGGTGCGCTCATTGGACTCCGTGATCGTGCCGTCGTCCGATATGCGGGCATCCACCAAAGTGACATACCCTTCGTCTGTCTCAGGCTTCTCGTCGAGAAGCGCGAAAATGCGGCTGGCGCCGGCCAGGGCCATGACGACCGAGTTCAGCTGCTGGGAGACCTGGTTGATCGGCATATTGAAGCTCTTGTTGAAGGTCAGGAAGGAAGCGAGCGTCCCGATCGTCAGGCTTCCGATCCCGTTCAGGGCAAGGATTCCTCCTACGATCGCGCAGATCACGTAGCTGACATTTCCGATCTGGGCGTTGATCGGCATGAGAATCGAGGCAAATGCATTGGCCTTGTAGGCGCTGCCATAGAGCGTCTCATTCAGCTCGTCGAACTGTGCTTTGGACGCCTCCTCATGGTTGAACACCTTCACGACCTTCTGGCCCTGCATCATTTCCTCAATAAAACCGTTGATGGTGCCGAGATTCTTCTGCTGGGCGATGAAATTCGCTCCAGAGAGCTTTGCCAGTTTTCCGGTGGCGAACAGCATGAGCCCGGACATCGCAAATGTGATCAGCGTGAGGATCACATTGAGCCGGAACATACTGATCACGACCACCAGGATGGTGATCAGCGAGTTGAAGAACTGCGGCATGGACTGGGAGACCATCTGGCGCAGTGTATCGATGTCGTTCGTGTACACCGACATGAGATCCCCGTGGGGAGTCTGGTCGAAATAGCGGATGGGCAGGCTCTGCATATGATCGAAGAGCTCCTCGCGGAGGCGGAGGAGCAGTCCCTGGCTCACGTAGATCATGATCCTGCTCTGGCCGTATGCCGCCGCGGCGCCGATCGCGTAGAACAAGGCGACCCTCCCGATCGCGCCAAGGAGCGGCCCGAAGTCCCGGCTCCCGCTTTGAACCATCGGAGTGATGTAGCTGTCAATGAGTGTCTGGATGAAGAGGGTTCCCTGTGCGTTGCAGATCACCGAGACGACGATGAGCGCCGCCACGATGCAGAACTGGAAGCGGTAGTACTTCATGATGAGGCCCATGAGGCGCTTGAAGACTTCGCGGCCGTTTTCGACGTGAACCTTCACGCCCCTCACCGGGCGTCCGCCCGGACCGCGCTGATTCTGCAGGGTCTCCTTGTCGTTGCCGTCAATCACGAGATTGTCATTTTTCTTCTTTGCCATCCGTCCTCACCTCCTCTCCTTCTTTCCTGAGGTTTTGCTCTTTGCCGGTGCCTTTCCACTGTCTGAAGCGCTGCCCTTCTCCGGTGCTTTTCCGCTGCCTGAATTGCCGCTCTTCTCCGGTGCCTTTCCGCTGCCGGAATTGCTGCTCTTCTCCGGTGCTTTTCCGCTGCCTGAATTGCCGCTCTTCTCCGGTGCCTTTCCGCTGCCGGAATTGCTGCTCTTTGCCGGTGCTCCGGCCGCTGCCACGACTGTGCCTTCAGCCTCGCCGATCACCTGCGAAACGCTCTCGCTGATCGCCTCCGCCTGTGCCTCATGGAGGTCGAAGTCGCCGCCGCCCTCCATCTGGGCGTCGTAGACATCCTTATAAATAGCGTTGTTCTTCAGCAGGTTCTCCGGCGTGTCGAATCCGCTGATGCGCCCGTTGTCCATGACAATGACCCGGTCTGCGGTCTCGGCCGCGACGATGCGCTGCGTGATGATGAGCTTCGTCATGCCGGGCTTCGCCTTCTGCATGGAGGCGCGGATCCTCGCGTCCGTCGCGGTGTCGACGGCCGACGTGGAGTCGTCGAGGATCAGGATCTTCGGGTCCTTTAAAAGGGCCCTGGCGATGCACAGCCTCTGCTTCTGTCCTCCGGAGACGTTGGTGCCTCCCTGGGTGATCATCGTGTTGTAGCCGTCCGGGAAGGAGCGGATGAATTCATCCGCGCAGGCCATGCGGCACGCCTCGATGCACTGCTCCTCCGTAGCGTCCTTGTTGCCCCACCGCAGGTTGTCCAGGATGGTGCCCTTAAAGAGGACGTTCTGCTGCAGCACCACGGCGACCTCGTCGCGGATGGCTTCCAGGTCGTACTCCCGGACGTCCCTTCCGCCCACCTTGACGGAACCCTCATTCACGTCATAGAGGCGCGAGATCAGGTTCACGAGCGAAGACTTCGCACTTCCCGTGCCGCCGATGATGCCGATGGTCTCCCCGGAGCGGATGTGCAGGTTGATGTCCTTCAACACCTGCTCCCTGCTGCTCTTGTCGTAAGAAAAATACACCCCCTCAAAATCGACGCTGCCATCCGCAATCTCGTACACGGGATTGGCGGGGTTCGTGAGATCCGACTTCTCCTCGATGACCTCCGCGATTCTCTGCGCGGAGGCGGCGCTCATCGCGACCATGACGAACACGATGGACATCATCATGAGGGACATGAGGATATTCATGCAGTATGCGAGAAGGCTCATGAGCTCACCGGTCGTAAGTCCGCCCACGACGATCATGTTGGCGCCGAGCCAGGAAATGAGCAGGATGACCGCGTACACGGTTCCCATCATGATCGGCATGATGAGGACCATATTGTTCTCGGCCTTCACAAAGAGCTTATAGATGTTCTCCGCCCTCTTCCGGAACTTCTCCTTCTCGTGCTCCTCCCGTACAAATGCCTTGACGACGCGGATGGACCTCGTGTTCTCCTCCACGCTCTCGTTCATGGCGTCATATTTCGTAAATGCAATCCGGAAGAGCTTCGCCTGTCTCCCCATGACGACGATGAGGAAGACCGCAAGGCCGATCACCGCAAAGAGATAGACCCTCGCGATGCTGGCATTGATGAGGAATGCCATCACCATGGCCGAGATCATCGAGATCGGCGCGCGCACGAACAACCTCAGAAGCATCATGTAAGCGTTCTGGACATTCGTCACGTCCGTCGTCAGCCTCGTGATGAGTCCCGCCGGCGAGAACTTGTCAATATTGGAAAAGGAAAAGGTCTGGATGTTGTCATACATCCCCTTCCTCAGATTCCGCCCGAAGCCCGTAGCCGCCTTCGACCCGAGCACGCCTCCCATGATGCCGGCAAAGAGCCCGACCAGCGCGAGCAGAAGCATAAATGTCCCGGTCCGCACAATCACGGGCATCTGCTGCCCGGTGATCCCGTCATCGACGATCGTCGCCATGAGGCGCGGGATCAAAGTCTCCACAACCACTTCAAGGATCATAAAGACCGGTGTCAGAATCGACACCAGCTTGAATTCCTTAATAAACCTTCCGAGAACCCGAATCGTCTTCATCGATATTCCTGTCCCTCCTCAAAAACGTGACAATGGGGACAGTCCCCAATGTCACACTTGTTACAAAACTGTTAACTCGCGGAAGCCGGCCCGCCGAGCATCCGCCATCTCCTGCATGGTGCTGCGCATCAGGCATCTCCTGCGCGGTGCTGCGCATCAGGCATCTCCTGCGCATCCGCCGCCTCTTGCGGGCCGGAATAAAACACCTTGCATGGTGAAGAATGTAGGTAGTATTATAAAGAATAGTTTTCAAAATGACAAGTTGATAAAGAAGACGCGCGTAAACGGGCGCAAAAGCAGATGTAGAAGCAGGCTCAAAAGCAGATGCAGAAGCAGACGCAAAAACAGATGCCCAAGCAGACGCAAAAGCAGATGTCAAAGCAGATGCCAAAGCAGATGCCAAAGCAGGCGCAAAAGCAGATGCCCAGGCAGGCGCAAAAACAGACGCAAAAACAAACGCAAAAATTAGCGCATAAATAACCGCACAAATGGCCGCACAAACGGCCGCACAAA
>CADCPJ010000245.1 GCA_902803245.1 uncultured Lachnospiraceae bacterium
CGTCCTCCGTGGCCGTCCGCTCCGCGAGAATCATCAGCGGGTTGTACTGGTGGGAGGACATTCCCCGGGTGCTTCCGATCATTTTCACGCCGTGGCCTACGGTCTCCCTCTGGAGAACGCGCTCCATGCCGTGCCGCCCGTGAAATGTGAGCACGTCGTAATCTCCGCACAGAAAGTCGACATTGGCGCTGAGCATTCTCTTTATGAAGATCCTGCCGCCGCCCTCATTTTTCACGATCACGGCCCTCGTGATGATGTCCAGCTCGGGAAGCACCCCGTAGAGGAGCTTCACCGAAAGGCCGCTGCCCCAGGCATCCTTCAGCGTGACCACTAAAGTCTCCGCCTCCGATTCCTCCGCGTGCACGGCAGGCAGTCCGTCGAGGGAGTATTTCCCCGGCAGAATCTCGTGGGAGTCATAACGGAAGTCTGAGCTTTCCGCCCCGTTTTCAAGCTCAATCACGGAGGCCGGTCTCCGGTAGTCCCCCGTCCCGAGGCAGGGAAATTCCTGGGGCAATACGTCGAGGGAATAGCTGCGGTCATCTCCCGCGTCGAAGGGATTGCCGCTGAAACCGCGGTCGTAGAGGCGGATAAGGTAATCCATCGCCCCCTCGCATCTGCGTCCGTAATAGAGATGAAGGAGAACGCCGCGGGCGTCTGCCATCATCTGATACGTTGTGTTCTTCGTGTGAAGCGAAAAGATCCGTTTATCTTTCTGAAAAGTTATCATTGGTTCCTCCGTCATCCGTCTTAAACTTAAGCGGTGTCATGAGCTCTCCCTTCTCCCAGTAAGCCGTCCATTCGGCAAGCAGGGGGGCACAGGCCGTCTTTGGCAGCTGGAGCCTCTCCCCCGTGATCAGTTCCGCCCCGTCCCTGTCGACCAGGCGCACGTAATACAGATTGACAGCGAAGCTCGCCCCGCACATGCGGAATCTGTTGTCGTCAAGCAGGGGCGCAACCGCGCTTCGGAAGGCTCCCGTGAGCGAGAGGCTCTCCTCCACCCTCGTCTTGCACACATAGCGGACCGTCCTGTCCCTCAGCTCCGCATAGAGAATTTCATCGAGAAGGAGGCGCACCGTCCCGTTTCTCGTCTTGACGGAGACTCCGGCAAAGACTCTCTTCTGAAGGAGAGACATGGCGCGGTCCACCGCAAATAGGAGTTCCTCCGTGTCAAACGGCCGGACAAAATACTGAAATGCCCACATCCGGTATCCTTCCAGCGCCTTGTCCGCAGAATCCGCAAGGAGAATGATCACTCCCTCCTTGTCGGCCTCACGGATCGTTCTGCCGAGTTCAAGCCCCGTCTCATCCGGGTATTTCACCCCAAGCACGTAAATATCGGAGAAGCCCTGTCCGGTCATTTCCCCGATGTAGTCCTCCTTGCGGTCAAACAGCAAGACGCGGCCCTCCAGATTTCTCGCTCTTAAGTATTGTTCAAAGAGAAGCTGCAGCTCGTTCCCGTATTCATCGATCTCCTCAAATATGGCGATCTTAAGCACTATATTTCTTCCTCGTCTGTGATGGTTGGTTTGAAGCTGCTCCCCTCTGACAGCCAATTCCTTAAGCGGAAGGTTCTATATTCGGCAGGTTCCCTAAGCAGCAGATGCCTTAAGCAGCTGACTCCTTAAGCAGTTGATGCCTTAAGCAGCTGACTCCTTAAGCAGTTGATGCCTTAAGCAGCTGCTTCCTCCGCAATTCCTTCTTCCACGGCCGCTTCTCCCGCCTCCCCGGCGGCGCCCTCATCATCCATAAGGTCGGTGCGGCTTATTCCGATCGTGAGCACCGTGTTCTCCGGGTATGTGTCCCCGTTCACGTAGACGATGACCTGAATATAATTATTCCAGTCATCCTTCGCGAATGTGTAGTAATGGAAATTCCTGCTCTCGTCGTCGAGTTCATACGGAAGCCCAGACGCCTCCAGGAGCTTTCTGAACTCATCCCCGTCCATGCCGATCGTGACACCGCCGGCGAGCTCCGCATCGACGTTCAGATTCTGAAGTCCCACCTCGAGTGAGGTGATCCACCCGTTCTCGATTTTGACCGCATTGTCCTCGTAGTTGCTGGCCATCGTGCGGAAATTCTTGCCTCCGCGCTGAAGAGTCACCCACGCGGTGCTTTTTCCCGGAATGAACTCGTCGGAGTTGGCGGGATTGATCTCCCACCCGTCCTCGATGAGAGTGCGGACAGGTACCGGGAATGAATACACATCATCTTTGATCTTCAGTTCAAAGCTGCCCAGCGTGCCGCTCAGCTCCTCCGGCTTTCTGTAAGATGAGACCCGGGCCGGGATTTCCTCGCTGATCTCCCCGGCGTCGAACCCCTCAGGCCTTACAATCTTTCTCATATCGATGTCGGTGAGAACCCCGCTCTCGGCATTAAATTTGAGATCCATCTCTTCATAGATATCCGTCTCATAAGTGACGCTCGTGTAGAGTTCCCCCTCATAGACATCGGAGGGATCGCCGTAGGCCGCTGCCACATCACCGATTGTCGCTTCACCCCTCACGATTCCCTCGGGCAGCAGGATCTCCCCTTCATCGACCGGCCAGTAGTAGCTGTCGATCGTCATGCCGCAGACCACACACTCGTCCGCAGGAAGCGTATTGTTTGCGAAATTTGCAACCGTAAAGCTCACCCTGTGCCCGTCTTTTGTAAAATAGAACCAGCTGTACTGCATGGGCTGGAGCGTCGTGGACAGGTCGTCCTCCGCCTCATAGCCGCAGGCGGCAAAATCGGAGTAGAGCATCGGGAACTTAAGGACGTCCCCGTCGACACTGATGGCGTAGTCGCTCCACTTCAGTCCCTTGAGCGGGTCGCCGGACAGACCGGCCTTCCCGTCCGATGCAGCATCCGCCGGAGTGCTCACGTCTCCGGGCTCCGTCGGAGTACTTACCGCTCCTTCGGACTCCGCCGGAATGCTCACCGCTCCTTCAGACTCCGCAGGAGTGCTCACCGCTCCGGATTCCGTCCCGGAGTCCGAAGCGCACACAGGCGAAGATGCAATTGTCAGCGCTGCGCCAAAAAGCGTCATCCAAGTCAAAATGTTATTCATCACATCCTCCTCCTTCATCCGGATTGCCGTCCAGCCAGGGAATTCAGGAAAATGCTGCAGGCGGCTTTCTGTATACAGGAAAGCGGCTCAGTTCCTGTTCCGTGAAAAAATTAACGTAACTATAGCAAAGGTTTTTCCCTCTTTCAAGTCACTTTTCGATTTCCGCAAAGGAACCTGCCGGAGAGTGAGATGCGTGATACTGCTTCTTCCTCTCCCTCATGGCCTTCTCAGCCGTTAAGATGGCCTCCCGCATCCGCTCATAGGAACCGGAAGTGAGGTCGCAGCTCCCATAGGACACGGAGACATCGCAGGGAACGCGCTTCTCGATATTGATGGCGGCGATCCTGCTCGCAAAGATCGTCTCAAAGGCATCCGACTGCGAG
>CADCPJ010000246.1 GCA_902803245.1 uncultured Lachnospiraceae bacterium
GATTTTCATTTTCCCCTTCATCATGGTTATCATCAATGTGTTCAAGCAGAAGAGCGACATCATGCGCGATCCGCTCGCACTCGTGGGGTCCAAGGGATTTACTCTGCAGAACTTCCCGAACGCCATGGAGAAGATGGAGTTCTGGAAAGCCTTCGGGAACTCGCTGATCATCACCGTGAGCGCCACCGTCCTGACCATCATCTTCTCTTCGATGGCGGCATTTGTGATCGTCCGCAATAAGTGGAAAGCGTGCGCGCTTCTCTTTGGCGCCATGATCGCTTCGATGGTCATCCCGTTCCAGGTCCTCATGGTTCCGCTCGTCTCTTTATACGGCGGCATCTTCGGGGTCCTCAATCACAGGATCACGCTGATCCTCATGCACACGGGGTTCTCCCTCTCCATGGCTGTCTTCATGTTCCACGGTGCAATCCGGACCAACATTCCCGTGGAACTGGAGGAGGCGGCGTATATCGACGGATGTACCCGCTGGCAGACCTGGTGGAAGATCGTGTTCCCGCTCTTAAAGCCTACGATCGCGACGGTTGCAATCATCGATGCGATGGCCTTCTGGAATGACTACCTCCTTCCGAGCCTTGTCCTTCAGAAGAAAGAGCTCTACACGATTCCGATTGCCACGCAGGCATTCTACGGCACCTATACGTCTGACCTGGGTCTTATCATGGCCGCTCTGCTTCTGGCGATGCTGCCGATTCTCATTTTGTATCTGCTGCTTCAGCGCTTTATTGTCGAAGGCGTCACTTCCGGCGCTGTCAAGGGATAACATCCTTTGCTTTAAGGACGCATTGAGGAAGCCCCCTGGAGGGCTTCCTTTTTTGCGCCGCACGAATTTTAGTCATAATTACTAACTACCACATCTGGTGTGGAAAAATTTATGTAAACTCATTCTCTTGTGGAACGGCGCATAAACGCTTGAAAATAAAGAATTCTCTGAACGATTCAGACTATTTTGGGTTTGAATTTATGTCAAGCAGGCGTTATAATGGGTCTGCACGGGCAAAGCTCATGTCCGCGCCGGAAGTTCAGGCCGCTGTCCGCGAAGAGAACCCGGGAATGGGATGCACGAAAGGATCCGTATTTTATTCCTGCTGCCTCTTTTTGGACAGTTATCGGGGTAATGTGCCTGCATCTTGGGGGGAAAGAGCGAAAAAGGGAAAATAGAGAAGGGTGAATTGCTTTCTATACGGAAAATGAACAGACCGGATGAGGCGGCGTTCATTGACTGTATATGCAGCGAAGCGGGAAGCTTATGCACCTCCGGCCAAACAGGAAGAGGAGGCGGCGGAAGACAGCTTTTCGTTTGGCTGTATACAAATACATGAAAGATGTAGGGGTACATAGTTCATGCAGAATGCAATTCTCGATTTTATTGAATATCTGCAAACGACGAAACATTCATCGGAAAACACCACCGTCTCCTATGAGCGGGACCTGCGGAAGCTCTGCCGGTACCTGAAAGAGACCCACGGCATTGAGAGATGGGAGGATGTCTCCCCGACTCATATGAACGGCTACATGCTCTATATGGAGAAGCAGGATTACGCGGCCTCATCGGTCTCGCGGAACGTGGCGTCAGCCAGGACCTTCTTCCATTATATGCAGAAAACGGGCAGGCTCACGAGCAATCCCGCGGACGACCTGAAGCCGCCGAAGGCGGAGAAAAAGATGCCGGAGATCCTCTCGATTGAGCAGGTCTCTGCCCTTTTGGCGCAGCCGGACCGGCATACCAACAAGGGACTTCGGGACAGCGCGATGCTTGAGCTCCTCTATGCCACGGGGATCCGCGTCTCGGAGCTCATCGGGCTGAAATCCGGAGACGTCAATCTGCGGTTCGACTACATCACCTGCAGCGACCGCACCAAGGAGCGGATCATCCCGTTTGGAAGCGCCGCCAAGAAGGCGCTGAGCGACTACCTGGAGGAGTCGAGAGTCTCCTTTATCCTGGGCGAGGACAAGGGCTGGCTCTTCACCAACTGCCAGGGCAAGCCGATGAGCCGGCAGGGCTTCTGGAAGATCCTGAAGGGCTACGCGAGGGATGCCGGAATCGATGTGGACATCACGCCGCACACGCTGCGGCACAGCTTCGCCGTCCACATGATCGAGAACGGCGCCGACCTCCGCTCCGTGCAGGAAATGATGGGCCACTCCGATATCTCCACGACTCAGATGTACCTCAACATGAACTTAAGCCGCATGCGCAATGTCTACGAGAAGGCCCACCCGAGAAGGTAACGACAAAAAAAGGTGACATTGGGGACAGTCCCCGGTGTCACCTTTTTCTGATCCGCGCGCCGCGGGCGTAAGACAGACAATTTCGTTAACGTCTATAGAAAATGACAGGAATATGAATCATACCCGTAATACCCAGGATATCTGTAATATCCATAGCGCTCAGACTGCCTGTATCGCTCAGGCTGCCCATAGCGCTCAGACTGCCTGTATCGCTCAGGCTGCCCATAGCGGCCAGACTGCCAATATCGCTCAGACTGCCCATGGCGCTCAGAACGCCCGGAGTGCAGGAAATGCCTGCGATGCCCGGAGTACCCGCGTCATTTATCTCGACAACGCCGCTACGACCCGCCTCCTCCCGGAGGCGCTCGAAGCGATGCTTCCTTATCTGGGAGAGGACTTCGGCAATCCCTCCGCAATCTATCGCTCCGGGATGAGGAGCCGCTCGGCGATCGACCGCTCGCGGGACCGGATCGCGGAGACCCTCGGGGCCTCGCCCTCCGAGATCTTCTTTACTTCCGGCGGGACGGAGTCGGACAACTGGGCGCTCGACTACTGCCTGCAGAAGAGGTGCGGCCTTGTGACCACGGCGATAGAGCACCACGCGGTTCTAAGGGCCGCGAAGGCGATCGGCGAGGCGGGTCTTCCCGTCCGCATCGTTCCGGTAGAAGAGAACGGGACAGTCGATCCCGGGAAGATCCGGGAGGCCGTGACGGAAGAGATCGGGCTCGTCTCGGTCATGGCGGCAA
>CADCPJ010000247.1 GCA_902803245.1 uncultured Lachnospiraceae bacterium
AGGCGGCAGCATCGCCCTCTACGGAGATCCCGGTTTATTTGAGGAACATGGCGAGGGACTGGCGGGAGCGGGATCCTTCGCCTCCAGGTACAATCTGATGGAGGCCGGCCCTTCCGGCGTGAGCCGTGTGCGGAAGGCTCCGAACCAGCATGCAAACGGCTCCTGCTGGGCCTATGCCGCGACAGCCGCGGGGGAAACCGCCATCTGCTCCGCGCGCGGAACGGATGCCGCTTCGGTCGACGACTCGGAGACTTACGTCGCCCTCTTTGCGCACGACATAAGAAACGGTGAGGGGGCCCTGGAGTACGCCATGTCCGGAAGCACGGTCACGTCAGAGCTCGTGAATCCGTTTTTATCCGGCGGAAACAGCCTTGAGTCCGCCGCCCTTCTTGTGAGCTCCTTAGGGCCTGCAAGAGAGGGAACCCTGCCGGCAATGCCCCTCACGGAATCAGAGATCAGCTCCGCCCGCGCGATGGCATCTTCCTATGAGTGGGACAGCGCGTCCGTCCGGTCCGACCACATCGTCACCGGGGTGGAGTGCCTGCCTGAGCCGAACATAAGGGATATAAGCGGCACGTGGACGGGATCGGACGCCATCGGCAGGGACGCGATCAAGGCAGCTCTCATGGAAGGGTGCCCCGTCTCGGTTGATATCTATTCCCCCGGCTCTTCAAGCTCCTATGTCAATACGGCGAAGAAGAGCCTCTATGTCGACAGCAGGACAATGGCATCGTCCCACCAGGTCGTCATCGTCGGATGGGACGACGACTTTGGCAGCAGTAATTTTGCGACGACGCCGCCCGGGGACGGCGCCTGGATCTGCCGGAACAGCTGGGGCAACTACGAGGACGACTTCAAGGAGAAGTATGAGAAGCAGGCGAAGGCGAACTTAAGTGCCCTGTGGCCGGGATTTGTGGCGGCCGGAATAAAGAGGGCTGACGGAAGAGTCACCGTCGCCATCGGGGAGAAGGAGGTCACGTTCAGGGAGAGCCTGCTCACGAAAAAGGAGAAGACAGAGCTCCTTTCGAGATGGCTCTTCGCGAAATCGAAAACGCCGTTTGACGAGGACGGATGCTTCTACCTGTCTTACTACGACCGGGTCTATCACAGCCCGACCGTCTTTCGCATGGGGGAGAGGAGCGGTTTTGAGGGAGAGACGCTTCTCCAGTATGATTACCTGGGCATCGCCAACGTCACGTCTCCCGAGCACTCGGAGGCGGGCGGCACGGAGGCGAATGTCTTCCGGGTCTCTTCGGACACGGACATCCGGCGCGTCGGCGTCGTCACGGGAGAGGCCGCGAGCAAAGTGGAGGTGAAGATCTATCTCCTTAAGGAGAACGCAGGAACTCCCGTGGACGGGGATCTCATCTGCAGCAGGGAAGCTGTCTTTAAGTGGGCGGGATACCACATCCTCGATATCGACCGGACGCTGACACTGCCCGCGGGCAGCTCCTTTTCCGCGGTGGTCTCCATCACGGGGCCGAATGGCCGCCCCTATACACCCTATGAATACAGCGGCCGCGATCCGAACTATCCGGGATACGTCTATGTCACGGAGAAAAACCTGCCGGGGCAGAGCTATATCCTGACCGGAAATACCTGGACGGACCTCGCCGAGTACACTCCGAAGGGGAAGCGGTTTTACCTGAAAAATGTGAGGCCGGGCAACGCGTGCATCAAGGTATACACCGCGTCAGGAAGCTCCGCGCCCCTCCCGGTTCCCGAAGATACGAAAAAAGAGGAGACGGTTATCCCGCGTCCGGTGGAGGAGAGTACATTTTCACCTCTCCTCTTCCGCTTAAAAAACGCCGCGAAGAAATCGGTCTCACTTACGTGGCAGGAAGCGGAAGCGGCGGACGGATACACGGTCTACGGTGCGAGATACGGCCGGAAAATAAAGAAGATTGCGGACGTTATGGGAGAGAAGTTCTCATTTAAGGTGAGGAACCTCAAAGAGAACACCTGCTTCAAGTACTATATCGAGGCCTGGCGCACTTATGACGCCGCAAGAGTTGTGACGGCGAGATCCCCCCTGATCTATGTCTATACGGGGGGCGGAACCTATACGAATTACAGCAAGGTTCTCATCGGGAGCAGGAAATCGGTGACTCTGAAGCTGCAGGGAAAAACGACTTCCCGGATCAGGGCTTCGGGCGTGCCGAAGCGAAAGTCCGCGAAGCTGCCCGTGCGGAAGAAGCTCCGGTATGAATCGACGGACAGCTCCGTCGCGGAAGTGTCCCCGGACGGGAAGATCACTGCGAAGGGAAAGGGCACTGCGGCAATCTATGTCTACGCCCAGAACGGCGTGTACGACACCGTGAACGTGAAAGTCAGGTGAGAGGAGGAATCCTTCTTACTTGAGCCTGGGCCCGGCGGCGGAGGGTACCGCCTTTTTTGCATATCTATAGGAAATATGATATGATGGCTTCCGATACACGGGCGGGCAGCCCTGTGCTGCCTCATGGAGCGATCGGGTGAGGGGCCGGCGGGAAGCTTATCATCCCAGGAGAAATGATCAGACGGAAGGTTATGAGGTCTACCAGGTGACGAGCGTCAGAAAGCGGAAATTTGAAGCCAAGTACATCTATCGGGCGGTCTGCGGAATTCTGCAGACGGTCTTAAATACGGCAGCCTTCTTTCTTGTCTGGTGGAATTTCGTCAAGGTCCACAACCAGACGGGACACCTTCTCGGGAAGGGCAATCTGGGCATGGCGACCCTCATCTACGCGGCGGGATTCATCCTCTTCTTCCACTGGCTCGGCGGGTACAAGGTCGGCGTCAACCGGAAGATGAACCTCATCGCCTCCCAGGTCGTCGCTCTCTTTCTGCTCAACTTCTTTGAACTCTTCATATCCCTGGCGATTACCGGCGAATTCCGGTTCTTCAGCGATTTTCTGCCCCGCTATCTCCTGCTCTTTCTCGCACAGGCCGTGGTCAACGCCTTCCTGGCGGGCTTCATGACGGATCTCTACAGGAAGCTCTTTCCACCTCTCAAAGTAGTGGAGATCTACGGAGAGCACCACAACCGCCTCTACGCGAAGGTCAACTTAAGGGGGGACAAGTACAACGTCTGCGGCTTCCTAAGCTGCGACGAGGACGAGGAAGTGATCCGGAGGGAGATTGGCGCCTACGACGCGGTTCTCATCAACGACATGCCGTCGGAGATCAAGAACCGCATCCTGAAGATCTGCTTCGACCAGGATGAGCGGGTCTACTTCATCCCGAAGATCTCCGACATCATCGTGAAATCCTCCGAGGAGATCAACCTCTTCGACACGCCGCTCTATCTGTGCCGCAATATGGGAATGTCCGGGCTTGAGGCGGGCATCAAGCGCTTCTTCGACATACTGCTGAGCGCCGTCGCTCTCGTGATTCTGTCCCCGGTTCTCCTCATCACCGCCATCGCGATCAAGGCAAATGACGGCGGCCCCGTCTTCTTCCGTCAGATGAGATGCACACTTGGAGGAAAGGAGTTCTCCATCCTCAAGTTCCGCAGCATGATCGTCGATGCGGAGAAGGACGGAAAGTCCCACCCGGCCGGTGAGGCGGACGACCGCATCACCAAGGTCGGCCGCGTGATCCGCGCGACGCGGATCGACGAGCTGCCCCAGCTCATCAATATCTTAAAAGGCGATATGTCGATCGTGGGTCCCCGCCCGGAGCGGATCGAGCACGTCCGGCAGTATACCGCGGAGATCCCCGAGTTCACCTTCCGCCAGAAAGTAAAGGGCGGACTTACCGGCTATGCCCAGGTCTACGGGAAGTACAACACAACCGCCCTCGACAAGCTGAAGCTGGATCTGACCTACATCATGAACTACTCCATCGTGCTCGACGTCCAGATCATCTTCGAGACGCTGAAGATCATCTTCCAGAAGGAGAGCACGGAGGGCTTCAGTGAGGAGCAGGCGGCGGAGATTCAGAAGTTCGAGGAGGAGCACGGACTCGTCGGAGAGCAGGAGAGGAAGCGCTGAAGATGGATAAAAAGAAGATACTCCTCATCGCGAATACGGCCCGCTTTCTGGTCCTCTTTGAGCGGAACGACATGAAGATCTTGATGGACATGGGGTACGAGGTTCACTGCGCAAGCAATTTTTCCGGGGAGCTGGATGAGACCGACGCCGTGGAAACGCTTGAGAGCCGCGGAGCGGTGGTGCACCAGATCGACATCGCCAGATCCCCCCTGTCCTTAGGAAACGGGAAAGCACTCAGGCAGACGGTCCGTCTCATGGAGGAAAACCGCTTTGACGCGGTCCACTGCCACACTCCCATGGGGGCTGTGCTGGCGCGCCTGGCCGCGCGCAGGTGCGGGATCCGGCCGGTGATCTACACGGTGCACGGGCTTCATTTTTACAAGGGGGCGCCCTTAAAGAACTGGCTTCTCTACTATCCTGTGGAGAGCTACCTGTCCCGCTTCACCGACCTCATCATCACGATCAACAGGGAGGATTACGGCCGGGCGAAGCGCATGCATGCAAAAAAGACGGTATATATCCCCGGCATCGGCATCGAGACGAAAGAGTATGGGCCGTCCCGCGCTGTCTCCCGCGCTCTCAGAGAGGAGCTCGGGATATCGGACGACGAGATTGTCCTCCTCACGGTGGGGGACTTAATTGCGCGAAAGAATCAGAAGACTGCGATCTGCGCACTTGCGAAGCTCTCAAGGAAGGACATCCGGTACGTGGTCTGCGGGCGGGGAGAGCTCATGGAGGAGTACGAAAAACTCTCGGAAGAACTCGGCGTCCGCGATCAGGTTCTCTTCACCGGCTACCGGAAGGATATCCGTGAATTCTATCAGATGGCGGATATTTTCGTGTTTCCTTCCTATCAGGAGGGCCTCTCCGTGGCCGTTATGGAAGCGATGGCAAGCGGCCTCCCGTGCATTTTGTCCCGGATCCGCGGCAATGTGGATCTCTTAAAGGACGGTGAGGGCGGATACCTGCTGGATCCTGACGACGCGGAGGGCTTTGCGGAAGCGATCCGGGAGCTCTCGGACAGCAGTGAGGTGCGGGAGAGAATGATGAGAGCGAACCTTGAGCGCATTAAGGAGTTCGACCTTGCCCGGGTCGATGCCCGCATGAAAAAGATCTATCGGGCGATACTATGAGACGCGTCCTCCTGATACTAAGCCCGCTGCTTCTCATACTCACGGTGTTTCTCTCGCGGCAACCCGGAAAGCTTCCGGCGGACACCCTGCTTCTTCAGGAATACGTCCATCCGGCCTATTTCCACCTGCTGTCCACTGAGCAGTCGGAGATCTGGTACTATCCGGAGGACGTTAAGAAAGAGGGCGTCGTCCGCAACTATTTCCTGAATGCGGCAAGAAGCGGGCACTACGGAGGAATCAGCGTACAGGTGCTTGGCGACGGCAGCATCTGCCTGGACGGGAAAAATGACGGGGAGGGCTTCAGCATCCGATGCAGTCCGGACACCGTGTCCCTGGGGAATGGTTCCTATTACCTCGGGACGACGGAGGAAAGCCCTGCATATGAGCAGGGATATCTCTATATTGAGGGCTGGAAGAAGGACGCTGACGGGACGAAGAAAAAGCTGCTGGCGATCGACGAGGCCGGACGGCACGAATTCAGGGCAGACAGCGCGGAGTACGACACGTACTGGTACGGGCTTGTCATCCCGGCCGGCTTCCTGGCGGATCATCTTGTGATCCCTCCCCTCCTTAGGCGGACCGACGGGATGGATGCCGATGAAGGCTTTTTGGAGACAGACTCGCTGCTTGCGGCGGCTATGTACCCGGGCACGAAGAAGGGGCTGTCCTCCTTTGCGATGCTGCACGTGGACCGCGAAGCGCTGATGGGGGCGGAAGAGGACGATATGAGGATTTTCCTCAATAACCTGAAGTATGAATACGGCAGGAAATACGGATGCAAGTGGGTCTCTTTCGTTTTTCCGGACGGAAGCGGGATCGAGTGGGATCCATTAAGTCCCGGCGAATGCGTGTACGGAGAGGTCGACGCCTTCGGGAAGGTATATCACAGATATGGGAGCGGACCATGGCAAACGATTTTTCAATGAAATCTTACCTCAACAGGATGGATCTCGGGGAGGGCGTCCGCCCTCTGACCGGGGAGGAGCTCCTGAAGCTGCAGGAGGTCATGCTCGAGATCTACGGGGATGTCTTTGATGCCTGCGAAAGAAACGGCCTGAGGCTCTTCCTGCAGGGCGGGACGCTTCTCGGAAAAGTGCGGCACGGAGGGTTTATCCCCTGGGACGACGACATGGATCTCGGCATGATGCGCCCGCATTACAACAAGCTGATCCGCATCTTCGACAGTGAGCTGCGGGAAAAATACATCCTGAGGGCGCCGGGATACCACGAGGGAACCGTCACCCGCTTCATCAACATCTACAAGAAGGACAGCTACCTGGACAAAGTGGATATGCCAAAAAGGGCCCCGAGAAAGGTCGGAATCGACATCTTTCCGATCGACTTCTGTCCGGACGGGAAGCTGCTCCGCACCATCAAGGGCGTGGAGTGCAACGGGATCGTCTTTTTGTCGAGCAGCCGGGACTTTCGGGAATTCTGCACGCCGGAAATCCGGGAGGGGCTCTTAAAGACGCCGAAGGGGACCGTAAACTATTTCCTGAGGCAGGCGGCCGCGGGGCTGTCCCGCCCGCTTCCGATCGACTTGCTCTTTAACCTGGCTGACAAGGCGGCAAGAGGCAGGGGACGGACGGACTTCTGCACGAGCTCCATGGGAAGGTGGCACTATCTCGGCGAGATGCAGAAGACCAGTACGTTTCTTCCCCTGAAGCGCAGCGAATTTTGCGGAAAGAGGGCCTGGACGCTTCACGATGAGGACGCCTATTTGAGACACAACTACGGGCCGGATTACATGGAGATTCCGCCCAAGTCAAAGCGGGAGATGCATTTTATTAAAAAGATCTCTCTGTGACAGAATATGATTTACAGAGCGAAAACCATTCAGAGAGCCGGTTCTCTGTCTGATTTTTACTCTGATTTCCGTGGTATTGAACAGCCAGCAAAAAAGGGGAAGTCGGCGCATGGAACAGGTGACCGTGCTGATGAGCACGTACAACGGCAAGCGGTTCTTAAAAGAGCAGATTGAGAGCATCCTTAACCAGTCCGGCGTGGAAGTGACCCTCGTCATCCGCGACGACGGATCGTCAGACGGGACGAAGGAGATCCTTAAGGAGTACGGGCGGCTTGACAACGTGAAGGTCTTCTTTGGGGAAAATGAAGGCCCGGCGATGTCCTTCATGTCGCTTGTGCGGGGCGCGGAGATGGAGACGGAGTACTTGGCCTATGCCGACCAGGACGACATCTGGCTCCCTGAGAAGCTGAAAGAGGCGGTAAGCGCCATAGGACACCGCAGGGAGAGGGCAGTCCTCTACTGCTCGAACCAGACTGTCGCCGATGAGGAGGGACATGGGATCTGCCTCCGCTATAAGGAGGATCCCCCGACCGACCTCCTCAACATCATCGACAAGAACCACATCGCGGGCTGCACGATGGTCATGAACTCCCGCCTCACGGCTCTCCTTAAGGAGAAGCGGCCTTCCGATGAGCTCATCCGCGAGCGCATGCACGACACCTGGACGATTGCCGTGGCGGCCTCCGTCGGAAAGGTGATCTACGACCCGCGGTCCTTTATCTGTTACCGGCAGCATGAGGACAACGTCGTCGGATTAAAAAGGAGGAACCCGGTCCGGAGATTTAAGGAGAAGCTTCGGACAGCGGCGTCCGGGAAGAAGGACTATCACGTGTACTTCGCGGAGGAGCTGGACCGCCTGTTTCACGGTTCCCTGAGGAAGGATGCGGCTTACTACATCCGTCTGTACAGGAACGCCGTCACGCTGAAGGGAAAGATGCGCCTTCTGACCGACCGCCATTTTCAGAGGAAATACTTCCGCAGCAAGCTGTCCTTTGCGGCGAAGCTTCTGATCAGCTGACCGGATGCCGGGATTTTTTTAAGGAGGAGCATCTGTTGAATTATGCGGTGATCTTTGCCGGGGGAATCGGCTCGAGGATGGGAAGCAGCGTGCCGAAGCAGTTCCTTGAGGTGGACGGGAAACCGATCCTCGTCCACGTGGCGGAAAAGTTTTCCTCCCATCCGCTGATCGGCGGAATCGTGATCGCCTCGAAGGAGGAATATATCGGGAAGTGCCTGGAGCTGATCCGCAGGTACGGCCTCAAGAAGGTCGTGAATGTGATCCCCGGCGGCCTGACCGGCCAGGAGACGATCTATAACGGCGTGCGGGAAGTGTATCTTAACCACAGCGCGAATCCCGACAGGGACATCGTGCTCATTCACGACGGGGTGAGGCCCCTCATCACGGAGGAGCTGATTACGGAGAGTATCGCCTGCACGGAGAGAAACGGGAACAGCATCGCCGTATCGAACGCGATAGAGACCGTGATCCGCGTGGACGGGAGCGGGACGGTCACGGGGACGGTGGACCGCTCGGAGTGCCGGAACGCCAAGGCGCCCCAGTGCTTTTTCCTAAAGGAACTGTGGGAGGTCCACAGCCGCGCCAAAGAGGACGGCGTGACGAATGCGATCGATACAGCTACCTTGATGAGCATGTACGGCTGCAAACTCCACACGACGCCCTGCGGCCCGGAGAATATCAAGATAACAACGCCGGGCGACTACTACATGTTTCAGGCGATCTACGAGGCGCGGAAGAGGGGCGAGGTCCTCTGACTTCCCGTGCCTTTGATTAATAAAGGAGGAAAACAGTTGGACCTGTCATCATTTTCAGATAAGACGATACTGATTACCGGGGCGACCGGGCTCATCGGGAGAGCGCTCGTGCGGGAAATCCTTGCGTTTAACCGCGTCTCTCCGTCACCGATCCATATCATCGCCTGCGTGCGCAGCCGTAAGAAGGCGCTCCGCCTCTTCGGAGAGGATGCGGAGCAGCTGACTCTTCTTGTCGGGGACATCCGCGAGGTGAGCTTTAGCGGCGTAAGGGCAGACTATATGATCCATGCTGCCGCTCAGACATCGAGCCGCGCCTTTATTACCGATCCCGTCGGCACCATCTCCACTTCCATACAGGGGACGGAGAGGCTGCTGCAGGCAGCGGCTGAGCAGAAGGTCTCCCGGTTTTTGTATCTGTCCACGATGGAGGTCTACGGGATCTTCCGGTCGGATGAGAAGGTCGACGAGAGCCATCCCTCCTATCTCGACACGATGAGCGTGCGGAGCTCATACCCTGAGAGCAAGAGGCTGTGCGAGACGCTCTGCACCTCCTACTGCAGTGAGTTCCAGGTGCCGGTGAGCGTTCTCCGCCTCACCCAGACCTTCGGGACCGGGGTGGATTATGACGATGGGAGGGTGTTCGCCGAATTTGCAAGATGTGTGATCGAAGGCCGGGATATCGTGCTGAAGACGAAAGGAGAGACCTGCCGGTCGTACCTCGACGTGGACGATGCGGTCTCCGCCATATTCACGGTCCTCATGAAGGGCGGGACGGGCGAGGCTTACAACGCAGCCAACGAGGAGACCTACTGCAGCATCTATGAGATGGCCCAGATGGTGGCGGAGGAGATCGGCGGAGGCCGGATCCGCGTAAGGATCGAGGAACTGGAAGACAATAAGGAGGGCTATGCCCCGACGCTTCACATGAATCTCGACACCACGAAACTAAAGCGCCTCGGATGGAAGCCGAAGACGGGACTTCCTGAGATGTATAGGAAAATGATTGCTTCGATGAAGGAATCATGAGAGGAAACCACATGAAATTCGATACGATTGAGATGCAGCTGATTGATTTTATTAAGACGAATCCTGCGTTCCTTCCGCTCTACCGGAAGCTGAAATCGAGACAGAACGCGGGAAAATTCAAAATCAGCAGCATCAACCGCTTTCAGCCGCTTCGAACCGGAAGCGATGAGATGAGACTGAACCTCGTGATCCCGACGCTCCGCGCAACCCGCGTGTTTGCCGGCATCTCGTCCGCCCTGACGTTCCTTCAAAAGCTGGCCCTGCCCGGCGTGAAATGCCGGATCATCGTCATCAGCAACGAGGCTTACGACGAGCACACGACGTTTGCCGTCCCAGGCTTTGTCCACGAAAGGAATGCGGACCGCTCCCTCTTCTTCGCAAATGAGGGGACCTTGATCGAAACGGGCAGGAACGATCTCTTCATATATACGAGCTGGAAGACCGCATACGCATTTCAGCCACTCCTTGAGTGGCAGAAGAAAACCTACCGCCTGACGGGGCGCAAGGCCGTTTACCTCATTCAGGACTATGAGCCGGGCTTCTTCGCGTGGTCCACCGAGTACTCTTTAGCGGAATCGACCTACAGCTCCGACCCGGATTCCATAGCCGCCGTGTTCAACTCCGAAGAACTGTACACGTATTTCAGGAGACACGGCTATGAGTTCGCTTATGAGCTCTTCTTCAGGCCGTCCCTCAACGTGAAGCTGAAGGAGATCCTGCTGAAATACATGGAGAGAAGCCGCCGGCCGGGAGGTGACGTGCCGCCGAGAAAAAAGAGAATCCTCATCTACGGGAGGCCGAGCGAACACCGGAATGCGTTCGAGATCATCCGGTACTCTTTGGAGGAGTGGTCCCGCACCTATCCGGGCGCGGAGGAGTGGGACATCGTGTCGCTGGGCGAGGGATTTGAGGACATCCGCCTTCAGAATAACACGATCCGCTCCCGCGGCAAGGTATCGCTTGAGACTTATGCCAGATATATGCTGACTTCCTACGCCGGCATCTCGCTCATGATCTCGCCCCACCCGTCGTATCCGCCGCTCGAGATGTCGACCTTCGGCGTAAGAACCATCACAAATCAGTTCGAGAACAAGGATCTCGCGCCATTTAACCCCAATATCATCTCGCTCCGGTCCCCGTCACCTGCGAAGATCGTGGAGTCTCTCACGAAGATCTGTGATGAGTACGGGTCGCACAGCGCGGACTTTGATCCGGATGAGTCGTATCTTGATGAGAACAACCTGGAGAACACGGTGGATGAGCTCCGGACATACCTGATGGAGATGATGCAAGATGCCTGATATTGCAAATGGAGTCCTGAGGCGCCTTCGAATGGCGAACGCGAAGAGGGTGTTCGCAGGGGCCGGGTATCTGGGAAAACGTGTGGTGGCAGCGCAGGGCATGAAGGTGAAAAACCCCCGCTATTTCGAGATCGGGGACCTGTGCTGGTTCGGTCCCGGCTGCAGGATTGAGGCCTGGGACAGCTATAACGGCATCCGGTATGAGCCGAAGATTATCTTCGGGAGGGACGTCCGGATCAACTCTACCTGCCACATCGGGGCGATAAACCGCGTGGAGATCGGCGACGAGTGCCTCCTCGGCAGCCACGTGACGATCATCGACCACGCCCACGGGCGAAATGCGCCGGAAGAGCTCGAGATCCATCCCTCCAGGCGGAATCTCTATTCCAAGGGGGAGGTCGTCATCGGCAGGAGGTGCTGGATCTGTGAAAATGCCGTCATTCTCCCGGGAGTCAGGATCGGCGACGGGTGCGTGATCGGGGCAAATGCCGTGGTCACGAAGGACGTCCCGGATTACTGCGTCGCCGCCGGAAATCCGGCGCGCGTGGTGAGAACGCTCCAAGAACCGCAGCAAAGGCCGCGCTCATAGAAAGAGCGCAAAGACCGTACTCATAAAAAGAGCGCGCCGGGATCCTTCTTACCTGTTCCC
>CADCPJ010000248.1 GCA_902803245.1 uncultured Lachnospiraceae bacterium
CAGCCCTCCATCAGTCTGGACAGCCATTCCTCTTCTGACAGATCAAGGAATTCATCCACTCTGCTGTAATACCCGGCGAACTCCTGTAGGCCGAGGTGCGGCCTGGCCTGCCTAACGATGCCGTGCCAGCGGTATTCCCTATCCTGCCAGCACAGTTCTTTCATAAGGGGCGAGGTGTAGAGGACATGATTTACCGTCTGGTGATCGAGGTCAAGCTTCTTTGCAATGTCTCGCGCCTTGATGCCGTCGCTTTGACAGATGAGGGCGCAGATGGATTGTTGGGTGTTCATCCATTTTCTTCCGCTTCTTCATTGAAAAAAGAGATGGCAAGATCGGCGACACGGTCCGGCGTCTCCGGGCTTCCTCCGAGAGAGTGCCCTTCGTTTTCAAATATGACGAGGGGGATGTCAAAAGTTTCGGCAAACCTTTTTGCCGCTTTGGGATCAATCACCGTGTCTTCAGCGCCATGCGCCATCATCACACTTGTCCCCTTGGGGCTGAAGAGTCTGAACAGATCCGTCGTTTCAAGATCGTGATACATTTCCCACGTGATCCTGATCGTATCTCCCAAGCCGGCATTTGTGTCGATGTAGCCTTTCTCGTCCAGTTCCTTCAGCATCTTCTGCTCATTAGGCCCGGGGTGCTCCTTCACAAACAGGGTTGGCATATTCACCGCGGCGCTGCGGAAAAACGCTCTTTTACCCTTATGCGCTCTGGTGCTGATGTAGAGTCCCGTCAAGTACGCACCAAAGCTCGATGCAAAGTAGAAGATCGGCAGCTCAGGCCACTGACCATGTGCATAGTGCTCTGCAGCCTCGATGCTGTCGATTGCACCCTCGATTCGAAGCGTCTCCTGCTTTGATTCCTCCACGCCGTGTCCCGGCAGTTCGATCCCGATCATGCCGTATCCCGCTGCCGGAAGTCTGCGGAGGAGCAGCCGATATGTCGCGCAGGTCTTGCTGCTTGAGAATCCGTGAACCGCGATCACAATGCCCTGCGGATTCTCCGGGATCTCCCGGACGCAGGAAACAACGCTTCCGCTCTCTTTTGTTATCGTAAAAGTATTCATCTCTTTTTTCTCCTGGCTGTCACATCATACTCATGTCGCCGGCTCCTTCACCGAGGTCAAGCGTTATGTGCGGATCATACGCTGTGTGGGAATGCTTTTACTCCTGTTGCCCCAGCCATTAAAATCTGATTTTCCAATAATACCTTCTCTCAGACTCCGGAAAGTCATCTATCATGCCGTGTTCCGGATCATAGAATACGTTTCCACTATACAGCAACCAATGCCAGCAGCGAGGTGTCTCAAGGCTGAGAAGGCAATGCTCTGGAAGCTCCTTTTTATCGGATACTTGAATGCGTTCATCCGATATCCACACGCCGTGTGCGCGAAGAAATGCCTTCATCTCTTTCAGTGTCGTCTCCCGGTCATTGTTGAGTTCACGTACCACCTGTTCCGCAGTAAGATCGGTCAGCATGGCAAGGACAGCCTGACCACACTGTAGCTCGGTCGGCTCGTGTATATAGGTGATGGTACGAATTGTCCGCGCCTTGATTTCTTCAAAGTTTTCCGATTTGGTTTCCTTCATAGATTGTATATGCTCAATGGCTGTCATTTGGCCCATATCACGGCATTCGTCGCATAATAGCACATTCTTCCGTGAGTTTCTTCTCTATGCAGATGCTTTGATGAAAAGATTATTTTCATATCGAATCAAATCAGCACTCCATTACAATGGTCAATCTCGTGCTGTATGATCTGTGCCGTGAAGCCGGTATAGGTCTTGAGCCGCGTTTCAAAGCGCTCGTTCTGAAATTGCACCTTGATCGAACGGAAACGCTTGGCCTTTCTTGTTCCGGTGAGGGACAGGCAGCCCTCCTCCGCTTCATAAGCCCCAGAGCATTTTACAATCTCCGGGTTGAAAATCACCGTTGCGCTGCCGTTATCATCGAAGATAATGATGCGCTTCGCAACCCCGATCATGTTGGCCGCCATGCCCACACATCCGTCGCGATGCGCGTTCAGCGTGTCCCTCAGATCCTGCGCCACAGGCAGATCCGACATCGTGGCCGGCGCGGACTTCTGTGCGAGGAAGATGGGATCTCTTATAATGGTTTTGATCATAGTGGACTGCTCCCATCAACTGTCGAAAACGAACCGACAGACCTCGCCGTTCTTCACACCGAAGGCAGCGAATTCCTCATTCCCCATGTCCTGAAAA
>CADCPJ010000249.1 GCA_902803245.1 uncultured Lachnospiraceae bacterium
GTAGTGTATATATGCGCTGCACTATTTTGGGCAAGCAGACGGCGATATCTGTTTGACAGCGTCTGCGATCACTGTCGAACAATTATGAGAACGTAGTGCATGTATGCGCTGCACTATTTTGGGCAAGCAGACGGCGGGGGGACAGATATCTGTTTGACGCCATCTGCGAGTACTGTCGCGGTTTAGGAATTTGCGAGTTTACGAGCAAATTCCAATGAGCGAAGACGCAGCCTAAGGAAAACAGATATCTGTCCCCTCGTCGGCGTGGCAGTATTAATCCGGCATCAACCCAAAACAGAAAACGCAAACAGAAAACGCAAACAGAAAAACGCAAGCACAAAACGCAAACGGAGGACACCAAAATGACCAACAAGGAACTGGTAAGAGCATTCTACAAGGAATTCTTCAATGACCACGACATCGACGCCGCCCTCAAATACGTCAAAGAGGACTACATCCAGCACAACCCGGGCGTGACCCAGGGAAGAAAGGGCATCATGGACGGCTTCAGGGAGAAATTCAAGACGGAGCCCACCTTCCATCTCGAGATCAAGATGCTGATCGAAGAGGGAGACATGATGTGCGTCTATCTGAAGAACGTGGATCCCGAGGGGAAGACAAAAGCCCGTGTTGTGGACATCTACCGGATTGAGGACGGCAAGCTTGCGGAGCACTGGGACGTGCTGATGCCCTGCTGACTTTCTTGGAATGGACCGTGTAAAGGCCGTAAAAGGATCGCAGAAGGGCCTTCGAAAGGGCCTGCGAAAGGTCTGTGAAAGGATCGCGTCCCGGAATGAGAGGCACGTGAGAATCCGGCGAGGTCAAAAAGAGACGCTCATTTTGACCTGCCCGGAATTTGAGGCAATCCGATAACCTCACAGGGACAATCAAACAGGTGAAGAGCCGATTAGATTTCCCCCGTCCATTTTGAGTATAATTAGGAACATGAGACAGATTATCCGGCGAGGCCGGGGAAAGAGGTAAAGAATATGGCAGATTATGAAGCTCAGGTTGTTGTTATCGCTGGCGGCCCTTCCGGACTGGCCGCAGCAGTCCAGGCAGCCGAGGACGGCGCTGACGTCATTCTCATCGAGAAGAATGCGGCGATCGGCGGCGCGGCCAACATGGGCATGGGCCCTCTGGCCATCGGCTCGAAGTATCAGCAGAGGCAGATGATCGACATCACCGTCGAGAAGGCCCTCAACATGTTCATGGAGTACACGCACTACAATGTCGACGGCCGTCTGGTCAAGAGATACTTCGAGCAGTCCGCCGAGACCATTGAGTGGCTCGAGGACATGGGCGTGGAATTCGAAGGCGCCTACAAGTACTTCACAAAGTCCGAGGCGACATGGCACATCGTGAAGACCGACCAGGGCATCGGCCCCCGCGCGGCTTCCTTCATGAACAAGGCCCTCTATGCCAGAGCCCAGGAGCTCGGCGTGAAGGTCCTGCTTGAGACAGCCGGAAAGAAGATCCTCATGGAGGACGGCAGGGTCTGCGGCGTGCTCGCGGCGGACAAGGACGGCAAGGAGGTTGAGATCGCCTGCAAGGCAGCCATCATCTGCACGGGCGGCGGCGGCGCGAACCCCGAGTTCATCAAGGAGCAGACCGGCTATACTTTCGGCGTGGACATGTTCAACTTCGCGATTCCGGGAAATGTCGGCGACGGCATCAAGATGGCCTGGGAGGCAGGCGCGGCGAAGGTTCCCGTCCGCATCGAGCAGGCTGCGAATTTCGAAGGCATCGACGAGCTTCCGCAGAGCGTCCCGAACGTCCTCAT
Source organism: uncultured Lachnospiraceae bacterium (assembly GCA_902803245.1). Lineage (GTDB taxonomy): Bacteria > Bacillota > Clostridia > Lachnospirales > Lachnospiraceae > Chordicoccus. The sequence continues at coordinate 1,784 of CADCPJ010000249.1, forward strand.
GCAGCCGAACCTCCTGGTCAACAAGTTCGGCAAGCGCGTCATGGACGAGGAGCAGATGCAGAACACGACCTACCTGAGCAATGCGGCGTCCCATCAGAAGGACCGCGTGCTGTTCAGTATCGTGGACACTTCCATCGTCAAGGATTACATCCGCAACGGCGTGGACGAGATCAGCATGGTCCGCTTCGATCCGGACGTCTCCGATTTCTTCGAAGGCGTCGAGATGGCGGAGAAGACGGGCAACAAGGGCCTCTTCAAGGCCGACTCCATCGAGGAGCTTGCCGAAAAGTGCGGGATCGATGTGGACGCACTGGTTGAGACCGTCGACGACTACAACGACTACTGCGACGGCTATGACGAGGAGTTCTTCAAGAGGAAGAAGTACCTCCGCCCGCTGACCAAGGCCCCGTACTATGCGGCGGCAGTCCGCCCCGGCGGCTACGGCACGGTCGGCGGCATCCGCATCAACGAGAACTGCGAGTGCTGCGGCGACGACTTCATGCCGATCCCGGGCCTCTACGCAGCCGGCGCCGATGCCTGCAACCTCTACGACGACTCCTATATGTTCCTGCTCCCCGGCAACTCCATGGGCTGGGCAGTGAACTCCGGCCGCATCGCCGGCATGGAAGCCGCTGAGTATGTCGACGGGGAAGACGACTGATATCCGGGACGGATTCGCAGGCTTCCTGCGCGAATGGACCGCATGCGCGGGCGCTGAACAGTCAGCGAAATAGACAGACAGTCCTGCGCTGCCAAAAGATTAAAAGCTGTGAACTGCAGCGTTTAAAATGACACTTTGGAGGAATGAAATTATGGCTGTCATAACCATAGATGGAATCAAACTCGAAGTGCCGGATGGAAAAAATGTATTGGAATGTGCACTGGATGCGGGAATCTATATCCCGCATCTGTGCCATCATAAAGATCTGACCCCGCTCGGCTCCTGCCGCATGTGCATCGTCGAGGTGGAGGGCGAGGACAAGCCGGTACCATCCTGCAAGCTTCAGGCAAAAGATGGTCTTGTCATAAAGACACAGACCGACGAAGTAAAAAGACTCCGCATGCTGGCTCTCGAGCTTCTGCTCGCAGGCCACCCGGA
>CADCPJ010000250.1 GCA_902803245.1 uncultured Lachnospiraceae bacterium
CGCAGGTTCAGGAAGGGCCTTTCTGTCTATCTTCCCATTGGGTGTCAGAGGCATCTCATCAAGCCGCATCAAGATGGAAGGCAGCATATAGTCCGCGAGGCTGTTTGCAAGATAGTCCTTCAGGGCAGTTTCATCCACGACTTGTCCTGCGGCATCCTCCTTACAGGAATAGTACAGTATGAGCTGATCCTTTCTCACCTCCGCCGCAGCAAGCCGTATGCCGTCATATCCGGCCGCCGTTCGCTCTATCTCTCCCAGCTCAATCCTGAAACCCCTGAGCTTCACCTGGGTATCCATGCGTCCCAGATATTCCAGCTCGCCTTCCTCGTTGTACCTGGCCAGGTCGCCCGTATGATAGACCCTGACCCTTTCTTCCCCGAGATTCGTCAGGGCAAACTTCTCCTCAGTTAGTTCAGGCTGGTTCCAGTACCCGCGGGCCATCTGGGGTCCGGCAAGGCATAGTTCCCCCGTAAAGCCCCTCGGAAGCAGACCACCCCAGGGATCCATGATATACGCAGAGCAATTATGAACCGGACGGCCTATTGGTATGGTCTTGTATTTCCTTGTCTTATCCAGTTCGCAATAAGTGGCATCCACCGTAAATTCCGTGGGTCCATAAGCATTGTAGACCGGTCCTCTTGCCTTTGGCACAATGGTCATAGCCTCTCCGCCAACGCAGAGATAATCCACATCGAGAGGCTCGTCCGCTGCCAGCAGCTGTCCGAACTGGGTGGAATAGGACCCGCCATTGATCGCATTTTGCTTCAGGAATTCCCTCATTCTCTCCGGATCCCGCCTCGCGCTCTCAGGCACGACGCATACTGTTCCCCCCGCGCTCAGCGGCGGGAACAGATCCTCCACAGCAGCGTCAAAGGCAAAATTCGAGTGAAGGGCGATACGGCTCTTTTCATCAAGCCCCCAGCGGGTCCGGATAAACTGCACGAAATTCAGGAGTGCCCTGTGCGGTATCATGACACCCTTGGGCTTCCCGGTGGATCCGGAGGTATAGATCATATAAGCCAGGTGATCCGGACTTAAGTTAGTCCTGTGCGGCAGCCCCCGTCCGGCCTCCGCAGCCGCCGTATCTTCTTTACCGGATAGAATTGCCGCAACTGTATCCTCCGTAAGCAGCAGCTTTGCCCCGGAATCCGAAAGGATATAATTTACCCTCTCTTCCGGATAGTCCAGATCTATGGGCAAATAGGCAGCTCCTGCTTTATGGATGCCGATCACCGCCGCGGCAAACTCCTTCACGCGGTCCATCCTGACGGCTGCAAAGCTGTCTTCCTCAACTCCATTCGCAAGAAGGAAAGCCGCAATACGGTCAGAAGCCCTGTTCAGTTCATCGTAGGTATAGCTCCCTTTGCTGTCCGATACTGCCATCTTGTCCGGCACTCTGTCCACACTTGCGTAGAAGAGATCCAGCCAGGTCTGCCCGGCATCATAGTACAGCTTCTCTCCCTTTGAAAGTGCGAGTATCTCTCTTTGCTCTTCGTCAGAAATAATGCTGAGTTCCGAAAGCTTCTCCTTTGCCATCATGTCTTTCAGAACCTGGTTCATGTATTTTGCAAACCGGGCTACGTACTCCTTGCTGTAGCGATCCGCATGATACTGTAATTGTAAGATCAGCTTATCCTCCTCGGGGAAAAGCTGGGCGGAGAACTCGTCTCCGGTTGCGATAAAGGGCAGCTTCTCGCGCTTCAGCTTAAGCGTGCTTTCCGCCGGAAGAGAGAGCATATCCCCCTGCCAGACGAACTGTACATCGCTGGTGATGCCTGTATCCGCAGAGAGCTCCGCAAAGGAATAGAGGTCGTTGGCCATGGAGCCAAGAAGCTGCTCTTTAAGCCCCAAGAGGTACTCTTCAACAGACAGATCCACGCCCCTGCGGCAAAGCACGGGCAGAGTCGTCACAAACATAGATACAGTCCCGCGGCAGCGCGGATCACGGCGCCCGTTATAGACCGTGGTAAAAAGGACCTCCTTTTTCAGCGTATATGCAGACAGAAGATAGCCGAA
>CADCPJ010000251.1 GCA_902803245.1 uncultured Lachnospiraceae bacterium
CCTGCAAGGAGGCCGCGGACTACATAACGAGGAGCGACTGCGATCACAGCGGCGTGGCTGAGATCATCCGGAAATTCCTTCTCTCTCCCTGACTTTTTTATGGCGCACCGGGGCGCTTTCCTTAACGTGAGGCCTCCCAAAAGTAACAGCTGCGGCTTCTTTCAAGCCGCAGCTGTTTCATTTTCATTTTCAAAGACTTAAGCCCCGCCAAAGCATGTCACGTGTCCGCTCAGAAGAAGATCAGGCCTCTCCCGCAGCAGTTGCACAGGAGATTGAGTGCGCACAGGGACAGACACCAGGTCGTCGTGGTGCCGGCCGCGCCGAAGCCGCCGTACCGCTCGCCCTTCTCAGTGTACCAGGTCCCGCCGCTCTTAAGCCGGTTCAGGAGGCTCTCATACTCGGCATTTCCCGGCTCCATGTCCACCGCCCTCCCGGCATAGTTCATGGCGTCGATGTTGTTTCCGATTCCCTGGCTCGCCACCGCCGCGTAGTAGTACCACCTCGCGGTCCGCGACGGCTCCGCCATCTGGTTCAGGGCATTCATCGCCTCGCGGTAGTATCCGTTGTTGATGTAATTCCGCGCTGCGGTCATCTCATTGGACTCTTCCTGCTGACGTCTCTCGTTTGAGTACTTGGTCCACTGGTTGAAGAAATCCTCGAAGCCCCCGTAGCCGTAATCGGCATAGCCTCTTCCGTAAGAGGAGTCCTGTCCCGACGAGCTCTGCTTCGCTCTCCCGTATGCGCTTCTTCCGTGAGCCCTGGCGTCCACGATCTGCGTGTATGCCTCCTGGATTTCCTTAAAGCGCTCTTCCGCTTTTACCGGGTCATCCGGGTTGGCATCCGGATGCCACTTCTTGCTGAGATCCCTGTAGGCCTTCTTAAGGTCTGCATCCGACACGTTCTCGTCAACTCCGAGCACCTTGTAGGGGTCGATGATCATGTTGTTTCCTTTCCCTTCGAGCCCTCACGCTCTTTGAGCTGCTCGCGATACTTGTTCCATACTCCCGAATAGATAATGTTCCTTAAAAGCTCGACGTCCTGGACAATAGGAAGCTTCTCAAATTCCTTCGCGCACTCGGACAGCATCATCGTGAGTGTGCTCTCCACAAGCGCGCCAAAATCCGGCCGGTCCTTATATGGAATCCAGGGATTGTAGTTCCCCTTCCTGACATCCTCCCGGAGGTCCTCATATGCATCCATCAGGTAGATATACTTGCCGAGGAAGAAGCCCATGCGCCGGAGGAACTCCGACCACATGTCCTCCTCCATCACAAAGATTTCTCCCAGAGCGGTTCCCGTCAGCCCCGCGACGCGGTCCAGGTCGTCCGTCCGCTTCTCTTCGCACTCCCTCAGTTCGAGAATGTATCTCTCCACGGCTTTTGCCTGCCTCGGCCACGCTTCCCTCACTCTTTTGACGGGCTTCTTAAAAATGGAGGCTCTCGAGACCCTCTTCCGGATCCCCCCTTCGTCGAGGGCATCGTCAAGGAACTTGTAGTACACGAGCAGGATTCCCATATCCGCCGCATAATCCGTGATGGAATTCATGAGCATGTGCTGCTTCTTTGCGGGATGCGCGATGCAGAACCGGTCCTCTTCTAAGAGCGGCTGTTCATAGAGCCCGTTTAAGAGGATGTCGGCGAAAACCATGTCGTACGGCAGGATGACCTGCCCCTTGATTCCGTATCTTACCTGCAGCGATCGACAAAGACCGCAGTAAAAACTGCGGTACCGCCTGTAGTCACGAATCTTCAGTTCGTCCTGATTGATCGTCACATATCCGAACAATTCTCTTCACACCTCTGCTTTGGGGAGCATTTTAGTGTCACACGGTTCGGTCAAACTGCACGCCGCACTTGGGGCATGTGATCCGGATGTGCCCCTTTCCCTTCGGGACGCGGACCTCCTGCCCGCACCCGGGGCACTTAAAGAACCGGTAGTCCTTTCTCCCGTCGAATCTCTTCTTCTGAACCCTGAAGGATTTCCTGACTTTGGACGTCACTTCCAGGTACTTGTCATTTTCCCTCCTGCGCGCCTCATAGTTCCTCGAGAACATCCGGAAGTAGATGTAAGCGAGACAGGCAAATGCAAGGATGAGGAAGAAGAGTCCGCGGGTCAGAAGCGACAGGACGAGAAACACCGCCGATGCGATCAGGAGAGCCCTCGACAGACCGTCCGTCCCGTACCGGCCGGTCATCAGTCTCTGAAGCCCGTCCCGCAAGCGATTAAAAAAACCGTTCATGTTATCCACCTCGATAAAGGATTCTTCAGAATTTCGTCCTTGCAGCAGTCTTCAGGGCGATCTCCATCATCTCGTGGAAGCTGTCCTGTCTCTCCTCGGCGGACAGCGCCTCGCCGGTAAAGATGTGGTCTGAGATCGTAAGGACAGAGAGTGCTCTCTTACCGAGTGTCGAAGCGAGTAGATACAGCCCTGCCGTCTCCATCTCCAGAGCGAGATGTCCTGTGGCGCGCGCTTTCTCATTGATCGCGGCGGCCTCGTTCGGATAGTAGAAGAAATCCGAGGTGTACACATTTCCCACGTCGATGCTCACGCCCATCTCCTCCGCTGCAGCTGCCGCAGTCTTTAACATGCCGTAGTCCGCAGTCGCAGCCATATAGCCCGGAAGGTCGATCGCCGCGGGGAAACCGGTGTTCGTGGAGGCTCCCATGGCGAGCACGACGTCCCGCACGTGCACGTCGTCTCTTAAGGCACCCGCGCTCCCGCAGCGGATGATGGCTTCCACGCCGAAGAACTTAAAGAGCTCCGTTCCATAGAGGACAAGCGACGGCACGCCCATGCCGGATCCCATGACGGAGACTTCCTGCCCCTCATAAGTGCCTGTGTAGGCCAGCATGTTGCGGACGTCGTTGACAAGGACCGGATTCTCAAGGAATGTCTCGGCAATATGTTTTGCGCGGAGAGGATCCCCTGGCATGAGAACGCATTTCGCAAAATGTGTGCCTTCTTTCAGTTTTATGCAGGCGGATGGAGATTCTGTCATCATGATTTCCTTCTTCCTTTCTTTTCTTTCAGGTCCGGAGAAGTGTCCGGTCTCGTCCGCCCGGTGTTCCCGTTTCTTTTACCGGCCGGCGAATATATCATAACACTGTCAAAATATCTCGTCCAGACAAAAAGAAGCGGCAAGCCGCTTCCTGACACGTCATGTGCGCGTATTCACTATACCTGTTTCGCAAGCACGCTCCGCCCTGCCATGCCGACGAGCCCGAGCACGCACCCGAGAAAGATCGGGAGCATCGTTGTGATCAGGTGGGTGCTGAGTGCGATGATGCCGAATCCCACAAAAAAGACAGCCAGAACCGAGAAGATAAGGAGCAGCACCGAGAGCGCCTTGTTCATTTTCCGATAGGACATCTCATCAATGCTGATCCGTCTGCCCAGAATTCCGGGCCTCTTTTTTCCATACATTCCGCTTTCCTTAAGGTCCTCCCTCGCCTCAAGCCAGGACATCGCCATGATCTCAGGATCGCCGAGCTCCGCAAGGACGGCTCTGGCATCCAGAATATCCGGCTCATTCTTCCCGGCGTGATCGCGGACGAGATCCTTAAGCATCTCCGTGATCTCCTTCTCCGCCTCGGCGCGGCAGCGCGAAGGCAGGAAGAGGAGCACCTCCTCCACGTAGCGGTCAATTTTTCTATCAATTACCATCCCTGTCAATGCCTCATATGATGGTCAATATTTTGTAGCATGCAAAGCACGCAGGACTAAATCCTGTATCTATATTATAAAATACCGGTCAGGAGTGTCAAGTGGCAGGCTCTCATTCAGCCGAAAAACATGCCCCGGACGAATATCTCAAGTCCGATTGCGATGAGGATCACACCCCCGACAATCCGGGCGCGCCCGGAGATCTTTTCGCCGAAATACTTCCCGAGCGAAAGGCCGGCCGCGCAGACAGCAAATGTGACTGCACCGATGATAACTGCGGAAAAAGCACCATCGGAAATGTATAGGAAGAAAAAGTAAGCCCCACAGAGAGCGCGTCTATGGATGTCGCGATGCCCTGGAGGAGAAG
>CADCPJ010000252.1 GCA_902803245.1 uncultured Lachnospiraceae bacterium
AGTGCCGCAACTGCGGCCACATCGTGGTGGGGGAGGAGGCCCCGGAGGTCTGTCCGGTCTGCGCGCATCCCCAGGCGTATTTTGAGGTTCACGCTGAGAATTACTGATTCGTTACCGGATTATGCCGTCCCGGGGCCGGGGACCGGGTGATCTTGATGAATTCGATGAAAGGCAGGGAATGGAAGTGAAGCGATGGAAGACCTGGCAGATCAGCCTGTTTGTGCTCGTCTGTATTCTCCTCAATCTTGCAGGGAGAGATTTTACAGCGCGCTTTCATCTCCCGCTGTGGCTGGATTCCTTTGGAACCGTGCTCGCCGCCTATACCGGCGGGCCTCTCGTCGGGGCGATCGTCGGCATCACCGACAATCTTCTCTACGGCATGGTCAGGGAGTTTTTATTTGTCTACTCCCTGACCAGCTTCATCATCGCTCTCATCGTGGGCACCGCATCGGAGAAGGGCTGGATGGAGAACTTCTTCGGGATGATGACGGTCAGCTCCATCACGGCCATTATGTCCACGGCGATATCGGTCATTCTGAACATCTTTTATTTTGGCGGAGAGACGGGAAACCTTTGGGGGAACGGCGTTCTGAACTACCTCGGCGAGCATGGCTTCCCGCCCTTTATCTGCCTGATTGCAGGCGAATTCTATCTCGAATTTCTGGACAAAGTGTTCACGATAGCGCTCCTGTACCTCCTGATTCTCGCAAAAAAGGCGGCCGCAAAACGGCTTTTGGCGGGAAAAACAGCAGAGCAGGGGAAGGACGGCCCGCCCTCAGGAGGAGGTGCGGCGCTCCTTGGCATCTTCCTCCTTGCGTGCCTTGCCGGAAGTTCTTTAAGAGGCGTCGAGGCGGACTCGCCGACCGACGTGATTGATTACGGCGACTACGTTCAGACCATCTACAACAGCAGAAACGGGCTTCCCTGCGGGGAGGCCAACGACATTGTGGAGACAAGCGACGGCATACTGTGGATCGGCACGTATGCCGGCCTCTACCGCTACAACGGGAGTGAATTCCGCTGGATGGACGGCTATGACTCCGTGAAGAATGTCAACTGTCTCTATGTGGACGAGGAGGGAAGGCTCTGGATCGGGACAAATGACAACGGCCTTTCGATCTGCATCAACGAGAAGATCGTCAATGTCATCGACCAGTCGAGCGGACTGCCCTCCAACTCGGTCCGCAGCATCATCCGCAGCTCGGACGGGTACTACTACATTGGGACCACCGGCAGCATGCAGGTCCTGACACTTAACAGCGGCTTAAAGAGCGAGGGCACGCTTCCGGAGATCAATTACGCGGATGCCATCTGCGCGGATGAGGCGGGGCACGTAGTGACCGTGACCAGTGACGGGAGAGTATTTCTCGTAAAGGGAGGTGAGCTGCAGAACTCTCTTTCGATGGAGGGCTCGGAGGAGATCTTCACGAGCTGCGGGTTTGACCTTAAGGGCCGGCTCCTCCTCGGAAGCTCTGCCGACCGCGTCCGCTGCTATGACATCTCCTCGGGGCGCTTTATCCTTAAGGACAGCTTCATATGCGAAGGACTGCAGAGCCTGAACGATTTTTATTTTCTTGAAAATGGCGAGATCTTTATCGCAGCGGACAACGGCATCGGATATCTGGACGCCGGGGGAAGCTTTCACCTGATCAATGTCAACGAGTTCAACAACTCCATTGACAACATTGTCGTGGATTATCAGGGCAATTTCTGGTTTGCTTCCTCGCGCCTCGGCCTCCTCAGGCTCTCCAGCTCCTCCTTCAAGGATATCTACACCACCGCAGGCATGGAGAGCCGCGTCGTCAATACGGTCATGAGATGGAGGGGGAACTACTATTTCGGGACGGACTCAGGGCTCGACATCGTGGATGAGAGCTGCCGGACGCGGATCGAAAACGAGCTGACGAGGGAAATGGACGGCATGCGCATCCGCTGTCTCCTCGCGGACTCCTCCGGGAATCTGTGGATCTGCACCTATGGAAAGGGCCTTATCGAAGTGGCCCCCGACGGGACGGAGTATTACTACAACAGTGAAAACGGAAGCTTCGGAAACCGGGCGCGTCTCGCCACGGAGCTTCGGGACGGAACCATCGCCGCGGCGGGGGATACGGGGATGAGCTTTATCCGCGGCCACCGGATCGAGCGCACCATCGGCTATGCGGACGGACTCATCAATTCCATGATCCTGACCGTGACGGAGCTCCCTGACGGGAGAATTCTCGCCGGGACGGACGGGGACGGCCTCGCGGTGATTGAAAACGGAGAAGTGACGAGAATGCTCACAAGGAATGAGGGACTGAGCTCGGAAGTCATACTCCGGACCGTGAAGGACGGTGAAGGCGGGGCGGTCTTTATCGTGACCAGCAACGGCCTGTGCTATATGGATGAGCACGGATCGATCCGGATTCTGGAGAATTTCCCTTATTACAATAATTACGACGTCTGGATCAAGGACGGGGAGACGCTCTTTGTGATGAGCAGCGCAGGCATCTACGTGGTGGACCGCGAGGAGGTTCTCTCCGGCGGGGAGAATGTGAACTACGAGCTCCTGGACTCCCGCAAGGGCCTTGGCAGCGCCCTCACCGCAAATTCCTGGAATTACGTCGATGAGAATGAAAACCTCTTCCTGTCCTGCGACAAGGGTGTTTTTGTCATCGACACGGACCGCTATGCCTTTGACACCAGGTCGTACCGCATGAACATCACCTCGGTCAACCTTGACGGCGTGGACCGCCGCGTGGAGCCGGGCGAGGCGATTCGCGTGGGAAGAGGGGTCAGCCGCGTGGAGATCCGCCCGGAGGTGATCAACTACACGATTCAGGACCCTTAC
>CADCPJ010000253.1 GCA_902803245.1 uncultured Lachnospiraceae bacterium
AGAAGCGACAAAAAGAATATTTTTCATAATTCTTGTCCTCCATCTCATTAAGTGGGATGCCGGGCTGCGCCGCCCGGCTGCGCTTCTTTTATTATAAATCAGTCACACATATTTCGCAATCACAACAAATCTGCAGCGCGCCGTGACGCGGGCGGGCCGCCTCATATAAGAGCAGTCCCCGATCCATGAAATTCCCTGCCCTTATGAGATCCGTCTGCCGCTCCCGCTTAGAGCTCCGCCTTTAAGGCGTCGCTCATCTCCTTCATCTCCCTGGCGGAAGCAAGCGTGTTGTCCGTAATCTCGGCGCCGCCGATGAGCCTCGCGAGTTCATCTACGGATTCGCTCCGGCTTAAGGGCTCGATGTTCGTGATCGCCAGGGAGTCATTTACGGCCTTCGTGATGCCGTAGTGCGTGTCCGCCATGGCAGCGATCTGGGGCAGATGGGTGATGCAGAGCACCTGGTGGTGAAGGGCGACCCTGGCCAGCTTCTCGGCCGCCATCTGCGCGGTCCTGCCGCTGATTCCCGTGTCCACTTCATCGAATATGATCGTGTCCGTCGAGTCCGTATCCGCAAACATCGTGCGGATTCCGAGCATGAGTCTCGACAGCTCACCTCCGGAGACGACATTTCTCAGCGGCCGCCTCTCCTCTCCCGGATTCGTCGCGATCGTGAATTCCACCGCGTCGCGCCCATTTGCGGAGAATGAACTGCTCTCCCGGAACTCGATCCCGAAATCGGCTCTCGCAAAATTGAGCTCCGCGAACTGCTTTGCGGCCTCCCTGCGGAAGGTCCCGGCCCACTTTTTGCGAAGTCCGGTGAGGGCGGCGGATGATTCTTTGAGACGCGTCTCCGCCGTTTCGAGCTCCTTCTTCATCCGCGCGCGGGTGGCCTCGTAGTCCTCAAGGTTTTTTAATTCCAGGCGCTTCTCGTCCCTGTTCTCAAGGATCTCTTCCACGGTTTTGCCGTACTTCGCCTTCAGGCGGTTGATAGTGTTGAGCCGGTTCTCGGTCTCCTCGAAGGAGTCCTGCTCAAAGCTGAGGTCGCCGGCGTAGTCGGCGATGCCCCGGTTGAAATCATTTAAGAGGCTGTCGATCTCGCTGAGCGCGTCGTAATACTCGGAGAGGGCCTCGTCGTACTCGCTGATCCCCTCGAGCCGCTTCAGCGCGCGGCCGATGACTTCCCCCGCGCTCTCGGAGGAGTCATAGCCGGTCGCCTCGTGGACCGCCTCGACGGACTCCGCGATCCTGCGGGCGTTGGCGAGCTTTCTGTATCTCTTCTCCACCTCCTCGTCCTCTCCCGGCCGGAGGTCGGCGTCGTCGATCTCACCGATCTCGAATTCGAGAAATGACGCCCTCCGCACCCTCTCCTCCTCTGAGAGCTCCTCCTTGCCGAGGGCCTTCCTGATGCCGCTCCAGACCTTGTAGTCCGACGCGACCTGTTCCTTTATGTCCTCGATCTCGGACCTGCCGTAGGAGTCGATGAGGTCGAGCTGGCAGTCCGATTTCAGGAGCTTCTGGTGCTCGCTCTGGCCGTGGATGTCGAGAAGGCAGCCGGCGACCTCGCGGACTTCCTGGGCGGTGCGGGTCTCGCCGTTGATCCTGCACTGGGATCTTCCGTCGAGAATCTTTCTGGAAATGAGGACCACCCCGTCCTCCGGCTCGACGTCGTGCTCCCTGAGCGCCTTCAGCGTCTCCTCGTCGGTCACCTCAAAGACCAGTTCGGCGAGGGACGCCCCCTCCCCGCTTCGTGTGAGGTCCCTTTGGACGCGTCCCCCGAGCGCCAGGCCGATGGAGTCCACTATGATCGACTTGCCGGCCCCGGTCTCACCTGTCAGGATATTGAGCCCTTCTCCAAAGTCCACATCCACCTCGCGGATGAGGGCCAGGTTCTTGATATGCAGATTTCTGAGCATGAATACCTCCTCCCTGCAGCCGCTTCCGCTGCAGATGCGCCGTCCCGCAGCCGCTTCCGCTGCAGATGCGTCGTCCCGCAGCCGCTTCCGCTGCAGATGCGTCATCCCGCAGCCGCTTCCGCTGCAGATGCGCGGCCGTCCCGCGTCCTCCCGGTGCCATAAAGGGATCTGATGTTTTCCATTCCTGCCCTCACAGCGGGTTTCATCCGGTGATGGCGCTCATTTTCTCCATAAGGACAGGCGCGTCTTCCGCCGAGCGGAGAACCGCCATGACCGTGTCGTCCCCGGCAATGCTGCCGAGAAGCTCCGGCCAGTCGAGGGAGTCGAGGGCCGCGGCCGCCGCCATCGCCATGCCGGATACGGTGTGGATCACTGCGATGTTCAGGGAGACGTCCATGGAGACATAGGAGTCCTTCAGCACTCTCTGATACCGGATCGCAAGATCCGGCCCCTCGCCGTCCTCCGGGGCGTAATGCTGCCTCCCGTCCGCGCCGGTCACCTTGATAAGCCGCAGCTGGCGGATGTCCCTGGAGACGGTCGCCTGGGTCACCTGAAAGCCGCTGCTCACAAGTCTCGCTGCAAGCTCCTCCTGGGTCTCGATCTCATATTGGCCGATCAGCTTTAGGATCTGCTCATGGCGGGCATTTTTCATGGACTTCCTCCGTCAGACATCAGACATTTTCCTGCGGAGCACTTCAAGGAAGCTGATGTTGTTGAGCTTGATGATATTCGTGTATTTCGGGGAGCGGACGACTTCCACAGCGTCCCCGGTTCCGAGGGTCTGCCCTCCGCCGCCGTCAAAACGGATGGAGACGGCTCTCTTCACATATCCCGTCCGCCCCTCTCCGATTTCGACGCGGATGCGGTCGCTCCCGGAGAAAATGATGCTGCGGGAGATCAGGGAGTGGGCCGCGAGCGGGGTCATGAGGATGAGCTCCGCCCCCGGGGAGACGATCGGTCCGCCGACAGACAGGGAGTAGCCCGTAGATCCCGTCGCGGTGGAGAGGATGATGCCGTCCGCGTTGTAGGTATTAAGGAATTCCCCGTTCACGTAATTCTTCAGGCAGAAGCTGCGAAGGGGGCCGAGGCGGTTGAGGACGATCTCATTGAGGGCAAAGTCCGGGTTGTCCGCATCCGGATTGTCTGTGCTCGGGATGCCTGCGTCCGGATTGTCTG
>CADCPJ010000254.1 GCA_902803245.1 uncultured Lachnospiraceae bacterium
AAGGGATCTGCCGGAGGCGGCATTGACGAAGTGAGCGATAAATGGTTTAATGCAGATGGCAGCTGGAACCACACCTATGCCCCGAACGCAATCGACCCCAACGTGTTCTTCGATGCGGACGGGGAGAAGCTGTACCTCTCCTACGGATCCTGGTCGGGAGGGATGTTCCTCCTCGAACTGGACAGGACCACGGGAAAGGCGGTCTATCCGGGAGTGGACTCTGTCGACGAGGTCTCCGGGAACTATGTGGACCGGTACTTCGGCGTCCATCTCATCGGCGGGGACCATCAGTCCGGAGAGGGACCTTACATCACCTATGACAGAGAGAGCGGATATTACTATCTCTACTGCACCTACGGAGGGCTCGCCGCAAACGGCGGCTACAATATGCGCCTCTTCCGCTCAAAGGCTGTCACCGGGCCCTACCTCGATGCCGCCGGCCAAAACGCCGCGGACAACAGGAAAAACGGCGACAGGTACGGGATCAAGCTGATCGGGAACTACGCCTTTTTCGATCAGATCGGGAAGAGGGCAGCGGGACACAACTCACAGCTTACCTCTTCAGACGGCAGCCGCTATCTTGTGTATCATCAGCGATTCGACGTGAAGCCCCAGCTCGAGGCACACGAAGTCCGCGTTCATCAGCAGTTCTTAAATGAAGACCTCTGGCCGGTGACCGCCGTCTATGAATATGCCGGAGAGACCCCGGAGCACTATGAGACAGGGGATGTGGCCGGACTCTATGAGTTTGTGAATCACGGCAGGAAGACGGACGGGGAGATGATCCGGACAGAGCTCGTCACGCTCGGCGAAGACGGCAGCGTCAGCGGAGCGGTGAACGGGACCTGGGAGAAGAAGGATTCCGGCAGGGGGTATGACTTCCTGACGATGAAGCTTAAAGACGTGACCTACAAGGGATTCTTTTTCCGCCAGCACAAGGAGGACAGCTTCAAGGACACCGCGATGACCTTCTCGGCCATCGGCGACGACAACACCTGCATCTGGGGGAGCATGACCGGGAGCGACAACGGCAGTATGCTCGCCGGGATGGCGGCGGAGTCCCTGAAGAAAGTGATTCTTGAAGCCGTGAAGGGGCACGGAAAGCTTCCGGAGGAGTATATGGGATGCGGGATCTCCTGGAAGTCCTCGGACGAGTCCGCTGTGACTTCGGACGGACAGGTGCTCTCTCCCCGGGAAAAAATCAAAGTGGACCTCACCGCCGTGATCACAAGCGGGGACGTGTCCATAGAGAACACCTATCACGTGACGGTAAAGCCCTGAAGAAGAGGGAACGTAAGAATAAGCGGAGGTATGATATGGCGACACTGGTAATCAATGAGAAGAAAAAGCTCGGAACCATCGCTCCGGAGATCTACGGACATTTCTCCGAGCACCTGGGACGCTGCATCTATGAGGGACTCTATGTGGGAGAGAACTCCGAAATCCCGAATGTGAACGGCATGCGCAAAGACGTGGTCGAGGCTTTGAGGGAGCTTCAGGTTCCGGTACTTCGGTGGCCGGGCGGCTGCTTTGCCGACGAGTACCACTGGAAGGACGGCATCGGGCCGAAGGAGAAGCGCAAGAAGATGATCAACACCCACTGGGGCGGGGTGGTCGAGGACAACAGTTTCGGGACGCACGAGTTCATGGAGCTCTGCCGCCAGATCGGCTGCAAGACCTACGTGAACGGAAACCTCGGCAGCGGCACGGTTCAGGAGATGAGCGAGTGGGTCGAGTACATGACATTTAACGGGGTCTCGCCGATGGCGGACGAGAGGAAGGCCAACGGGCATGAGGAGCCCTGGAGGGTCGACTACTTCGGTGTCGGCAACGAAAACTGGGGCTGCGGCGGCAATATGACGCCGGAATTCTATGCAAATGAATACCGCCGCTACCAGACGTATGTCCGCGACTACGGACAGAACCCCCCGATCAGGAAAATCGCCTGCGGCGCCAATGTGGACGACTACCACTGGACCGAGGGCGTCATGAAGACGGCCTTCGACAACAC
>CADCPJ010000255.1 GCA_902803245.1 uncultured Lachnospiraceae bacterium
CCTTGCCAAGCCGCTCTTTGCCGCAAATGTCATCGAGGCGTTTGAGAACATCGCCCGCCGCAACAACATGAAGCAGGTGGTGGACAAGCCGCGGGCGGAGCTCATGGACCGCAGGATCCTCCTTGCGGAGGACATTGAGCTCAACGCCGAGATCATGATGGACGTCCTTGAGATGGAGGGCATGGAGGCCGACCACGCCGTGAACGGCAGAATTGTGGTTCAGATGTTTGCGGACAGCAGCCCCGGCACTTACGATGCCATTCTCATGGATGTCCGCATGCCGGAGATGGACGGCCTCGAGGCTGCATCCGCGATCCGCGCCTTAAAGAGGGATGACGCAAAAATCATACCGATCATCGCCCTCACAGCCAACGCATTTGACGAAGACGTGCAGCTTTCGCTTCAGGCGGGCATGAACGCCCATCTCGCGAAGCCGGTCGAACCCGGGCGGCTCTACCAGGTGCTCGGGGAACTGATCCATGAAGCCGAAATGAGTGACAATACGCGCAAGGCATGAAGAGGAGATTTCCCATATGTTCAGCAGGCATTTTGTATTAAATGATGAGACCCTTTCCATGATTGAGCAGTTCGGAGAGCTGATGCCCGGCGGGTTCTATATTTACAAGGCGGATGAGGGAGAGGAGCTGCTCTATATCAACAAGGCGGCGCTTCAGATCTACGGCTGCGAAAGCCTGGAGGAATTCAGGGAGCTCTCCGGGTTTTCATTTAAGGGGATGATCCACCCGGAGGACTATGAGGCGGTGAGCTCATCGATCAAGAAGCAGGTCGACGAGAGCCAGTACGACATGGACTACGTGGAGTACCGGATCATAAGAAGAGACGGACAGGTCCGGTGGATCGACGACTACGGGCACTATGTGGAGTCGGATGTCTACAAGGGAATCTACTATGTGTTCATCTCGGACATAACGGACAAGTACAACAAGGAGGAGACGGACAAGGCGCTTCGCTCCGCCGTGATTGAGGCGCTCACCCGGCCGTATGACTCGGTCTGGCTCATCAATGACCTGCTGACAGAGAGCTTCGAGCTGTACCGGATCGATAAAGAGATCGTCCACCTCATGCCCGCCAATGAGGCCATGCACATCGAGAAATACTCCGACGCCTTTCAGTTCTACTCGAAGCTTGTGCTTGAGGAGGACCGCCGGGCGTTCCTTGACGCGGTCACTCCGGAAAACATCATAAAGAACACGGAGGACAAGCTGCTCTATTCGGTCCAGTTCCGGCGGGTCTTTGAGAGCGGCATACGCTATTACCGGCTGGAATTCGCGAGGGTCTCTTTAAAGGGCGAGACAGTCGGCATCGTGGCGGGATTTAAGGACGTGGACGACGAGGTGCGCAAAGAACAGCAGATCCAGCAGGCCTTAAGGGAGTCCATCGATGCCGCCAATGCCTCAAACAGGGCGAAGAGCGAGTTCCTCTCCAGCATGAGCCACGATATGCGCACTCCGATGAACGGAATCATCGGCATGACGACGATCGCGGCAAGCCATATCGACGACAGGGAGAGGGTGATGGACTGCCTGAAGAAGATCTCGGATTCGTCCCAGCATCTCCTGTCGCTGATCAACGACATCCTGGACATGAATAAGATCGAGTCCGGGAAGGTGGAGCTGATTGAGGAGGATATCTGCCTGGCAGAGCTCATCGACGGGATGCTGACCATGACCCGCCCCCAGCTGGAGGCAAAAGGTCACTCCTTCCGCGTCAACCTGATCGGTGTGGAGCACGAGAAGGTCGTCGGAGACAGGCGTCGGATCGAGCAGGTGTTCGTCAATATCATGAGCAACGCCATAAAATACACGCCGGACGGGGGGAAGATCTCCCTCGTCGTCAGGGAAAATCCCACTTCATCCCAGGGGTTCGGGCACTACCAGTTTCTATTTGAGGACAACGGCTACGGCATGACAGAGGATTTCCTGAACCATCTGTTTGAGCCGTTTGCCAGGGCAAATGACAAGAGAACCGTCGGGATCCAGGGCACCGGGCTCGGTATGGCCATCACCCGCAACATCGTCCGCATGATGGGCGGGGACATCGCCGTGGAGAGCGTATACGGCGAGGGCTCCAGGTTTACGGTGAGCATGTATCTGAAGCTCCAGAAGAAAGAGGAGATCAACTGCGACTCCTTCCGGGATCTCAGGGTACTCGTGGCGGACGACGACCCGGTCTGCTGCGAATCCACCTGCGAGATATTAAATGACATGGGAATGTACAGCGAGTGGGTCCTCTCCGGGAGGGCCGCGGTGGAGCGCGCGAAGACGAGACAGGAGCAGGACCGCGGTTTCTTCGCCATCCTCATCGACTGGAAGCTGCCGGACCTGGACGGGGTGGAGACCATCCGCCGGATCCGCAGGATGGTCGGCGGAGACGTTCCGATCATCATTATCTCCGCTTACGACTGGACGGACATCGAGCAGGAGGCCAGGGAGGCGGGGGCGGACTCATTTGTCAGTAAACCGCTCTTTCGAACGAAGCTCGCTTCTTTATTTGGCACACTCGTGAGTAAGCAGGCAGACGAGAGCGGCTTAAACGATCCGCTCCGGAGTCTCGAGGAGATGCATTTCGACGGGCGGCGCGTGCTGCTCGTGGAGGACCAGGAGATCAACGCGGAGATCGCGACGGACTTCCTGGAGATGGCGGGACTTCTTGTGGATTGGGCGATGGACGGAGAGATGGCAGTGGAGAAGATGGCGGAATCGCCGGACGGATATTATGACATCATCTTCATGGATGTGCAGATGCCGAATCTGAACGGCTGGGAGGCGACGAAGGTGATTCGCGCCATGGACCGCCGGTACGCAAAAGAGATTCCGATTATCGCGATGACGGCCAATGCCTTTGCTGAGGATGTGCAAAGGTGCAGGGAGTCCGGGATGAACGCGCACCTCGCGAAGCCGATCGACATCGATCAGCTGGCTAGGATTTTAGGAGAATATCTTTAGGCGACGTGCCGCCTTGACAAATGCGGCCGATCCTGTCATGCTTTCGTATGGGTTCCGGCAGGGGCTGCAAGATGGCGCCTGAGGTTTTGCGCGGTTACTATTCACAGCCCTTCCGGATCACAAAATCGTAACTATTCAGCACCCCTGAAATCAGAGTGAAAATCAGGCAGAGAACTGGTTTTCTGAATGGTTTTCGCTGTGATTTCGGGGC
>CADCPJ010000256.1 GCA_902803245.1 uncultured Lachnospiraceae bacterium
CTTCGCCGGTTCCGTAGCGCATGAGCCTGGTGTCGAGGAGATAGCTCGATTCGATGTACCCGGCCACGGACTGGGCGTTGCGGTCTCTCTCTCCGATACTCCGCCGCATCTTGACGAGGGCCGAGTTGACCTGTTTGGCGATCGGCCAGCTCCCCTCCAGGTAGGCGATTTTCAGCGGTGCTACGGGCAGCTTCTTCTCTTGCGACTGCGTTGCTGTCATGACTTCCCTCCGTTGAGTGGGCTAAAAAGTGACGTTCATTTCACCTTAAGAGTTCTAAATGCGCGGTTCGACCTCATAAAGTGTATCATTATTTGTGTGCCCAATCAAGTGAAGATGGCGGCAAAGAGGATTGTGATAACGGGCAGCAATTGGGACTTACCCCATTGCTGCGCGGGTTGTTTACAAATTCCGGCAGAATTGGTATAGTTGTGGACGTGGACCGGCAGGACCTCCGGCAGAATTGGGGCAGTTGTGGACGTGGACCGGCAGGACCTCCGGCAGAATTGGGACAGTTGTGGACGTGGACGGACAGAACCTCGGAAAAAAAGGACACAGGATCTGCGGCGTGGCAAAGGGCAGCGCCGCATGGGAGCTGGGCATTGCGCCCGGCATGTATCTTATGTCCGTGAACGGGCAGGAGATCGAGGACATCTTCGACTACCGCTTCCTCATGGACGACGAGGAGCTCGAGATCGTCATCCGCGAGGAGAACGGAGACGAGTCCATCCTTTACGCCGAGCTCGATGAGGGCGAGGACTTCGGGCTCACATTTGAGAACGGCCTCATGAGTGAGTACCGCTCCTGCTCAAACCGCTGCATCTTCTGCTTCATCGACCAGATGCCGCCGGGCATGCGGGAGACGCTGTATTTTAAAGACGACGATTCCAGGCTCGCATTTCTGCAGGGAAACTACATCACGCTCACGAACCTGACGGAGAGGGATCTTGAGCGGATCGTCCGATACCGCATGGAGCCCATCAACATCTCGGTGCAGACGACGAATCCCGAGCTTCGGGTAAAGATGCTCCGCAACCGCTTTGCGGGGGAGTCCCTTAAGAAAATGAAATACTTAAAGGAAGCGGGCATCGCCATGAACGGCCAGATCGTCCTGTGCAAGGGCTGGAATGACGGGCCGGAGCTGGACCGGACCATACGGGATCTGACGGCTTATCTGCCCGAGATGCAGAGCGTGTCCGTGGTGCCTGTGGGACTCAGCCGCTTTCGTGAAGGTCTTGTGAAGCTTGAGCGCTTCACCAAAGAGGAGGCGGGAGAGGTCATCGACCTCGTGGAATCCTGGCAGAAGCGGATCTACGAGTCCCTGGCCGCCGCCTATGTCCCTTTAGAGGGAGAGGAGGAGCCGGACCTGATCCGCGGCGCGCCGAGGCACTTCATCCACGCCTCGGACGAGTGGTATATCCTCGCCGGGCGTCCCCTCCCGGAGGCGGAGCGGTACGACGGCTATCTTCAGTATGAAAATGGCGTCGGCATGATGCGCTCCCTCATCGATGAGACGGGCGAGGCCATAAGGAAGTACGAGATGCTCCGCATAAGCGGCAATCTGACCGTGGGAAGGCGGCGGTGCACGGCGGTGACGGGGGTGCTCGCGGCGCCCTATATTGAGGAACTCTCCCGGTCGGTGAGCGCCGCGTTTCCGGAGACGTCCCTCTTTGTCGCGCCGATCCGGAACGATTTCTTCGGTGAGACGATCACGGTGACGGGGCTCCTCACCGGGGGAGACATCATTTCCCAGCTTCTTGAGAGAAAGAAAAACGGACTTTGCCTCGGGGATGAGATCCTCATCCCGGTCACGACGCTGAGAAGAGGAGAGGACGTATTTCTCGACGACACGCATCTTAGTGATGTGAGCGAGGCCCTTGAGACCCCTGTCCGCGTGGTCGGAGAGGGGGGAGAGGAATTCTTACGGGCGCTTCTTGGGCTCGCGCCGAAAAGAAAGAAGGAACGGCAGTACTATGAATAGACCGATCTGTGCGATTGTCGGCAGGCCGAACGTCGGAAAATCCACGCTCTTTAACGCCCTGGCCGGCAAAAAGATTTCGATTATTGAGGACACTCCCGGTGTGACCAGGGACCGCATCTATGCGGATGTGGACTGGTCCGGGTACCATTTTACCATCGTGGACACGGGCGGAATCGAGCCGGAGAGCAGCGACGTGATCCTCTCCCAGATGCGGGAGCAGGCGCAGATCGCGATCGACACGGCTGAGGTCATCGTGTTCATGGTGGACCTGCGTAGCGGCGTCCAGGACGCGGACGGCAAGGTGGCGGACATGCTGAGAAAGTCCGGCAAGCCGGTTGTCCTGTGCGTCAATGCGGTCGACAACTATGTAAAGCAGGAGCCGTACATCTACGAGTTCTATGAGCTCGGGATCGGCGACCCCGTGCCTATCTCCGCCGCAAACCGGCAGGGCATCGGCGACCTCCTCGACCAGATCACGGCTTACTTTGAGGAGGCCGCGGACGAGGAAGAGGAGTCGGAGATCCCGAGGGTTGCCATCGTGGGCAAGCCGAATGTCGGCAAGTCGAGCCTCATCAACAAGCTGACCGGCGAGGGCAGGCTGATCGTCTCCGACATCGCGGGCACGACGCGGGATGCGATCGACACTTCCGTGAAATACGGCGGCAGGGACTACATCTTCATCGACACGGCGGGGCTGAGGCGGAAGAGCAAGGTCAAAGAGGAGCTGGAGAGATACACGGTCATCCGCACCGTGGCGGCCGTGGACCGCGCGGACGTCGTGGTCGTCGTGATCGACGCCGTGGAGGGCATTTCCGAGCAGGACGCGAAGATCGCCGGCATCGCCCACGAGAGGGGCAAGGGAATTGTGATCGCCGTCAACAAGTGGGACGCCTATCCGGACAAGGACTCGAACAGCACGAGGGAATACGAGAAGGAAGTAAGGCGAATCCTGTCCTACCTTCCCTATGCGGAGATCATTTTCATCTCGGCCCAGACCGGGCAGAGGCTCGGGAAGCTCTTCGCCACCATCGACATGGTTCTTGAGAACCAGAACCGCCGGATACCGACCGGCGTGCTGAACGAGATCATGACCGAGGCGGTCGCGATGCAGTCTCCGCCCACGGACAAGGGAAAGCGGCTGAAGCTCTTCTACATCACGCAGGTCGCGGTGAAGCCCCCGACGTTCGTGATCTTTGTCAATGACAAGGAACTTATGCATTTTTCCTATGTGAGGTACATTGAGAACCAGATACGGCAGTCGTTTGCTTTCAAGGGGACGGCGCTGAAGATTATAGTGAGAGAGCGGTCTGAGCGGGAGAAGACGACGATCGGATCGTGAGGGATTTATTTTTGGAGTGTAAGAAAAATGGAACGAATCATTGCACTGATTATAGGTTACGCATGCGGACTCTTTCAGACGTCTTATATCTACGGGAAGCTTCACGGATATGACATCCGCGAAAAGGGCTCCGGAAACGCCGGCACGACAAATGCGCTAAGGACAGGCGGGGTGAAGGTGGGCGTACTCGTCATGATCGGCGATATCGTGAAATGCATCGTGGCGGTGATCATCGTCTACTTCCTCTTCGGGAAAAAGAACCCGGAGATCGACTTCCTGCTTCGGGCCTACACTGGCCTCGGCGCGATTCTCGGGCACTGCTTCCCCTTCTATATGGGCTTTAAGGGCGGAAAGGGCGTGGCCAGCATGGCCGGCGTGATCAACACGATCTCCCTGCCGATCACGATCATAGGAAACATCAGCTTCTTCGGGACGATCGCCCTCACGCATTATGTCTCGCTGGCGAGCCTCATCGTCGGGGCCGAATTCATCATCGGATCGATCATTCACGGGCAGCTGGGGCATTTTCACATGGATCAGGCGCACCTGAATGAAATGTACGTGATCGTTGCGGTGATCGTGGGGCTGATATGCTTCCAGCACAGGGGAAATATCCACCGGCTGCTCACGCACACGGAGAGGAAGACGTACATCTTCAAGAAGGATAAGAAGAAGGATGAGTCTAAAGGATAAATGAAAAGGGAGAAGAACACCATGAAGATCACACTGATCGGCTGCGGCGCATGGGGCATGGCGATTGCGGCGCATCTTGTAAAAAAAGGACACGCGGTCACGGTGTGGGCGCACAGCGAGGCGGAGGCGGTGCGTCTTACGACCGAGCGGACGATGCCGCAGGCCTTTCCGGGGATCGTGCTGCCGGAGGAGATCATTTTTACAAATGACAAAAAAACCGCGGTGGACGGCGCAGATCTCATCGTTTTTGCTGTCGCGTCCCCGTTTACAAGGACGACCGCGGAATCGATGAGGCCGTTCATAGGCGAGGGGAAGAGGATTGTGACGGTCACGAAGGGAATTGAAGAGGGGACTCTGCTCACACAGGCGGAGATCCTCGAGGAGGTGCTGCCCGGAAATGTGATCGGCGCGCTGTCCGGCCCGACCCACGCGGAGGAAGTGATCCGGGGCATGCCGACCACGATCGTCTCGGCCTCAAAGAGCCGGGAGATGGCGGAATTCGTCCAGGACGCCTTCGTCAGCGAGATGCTGAGGGTCTACACGTCTCCGGACATCCTCGGAGTGGAGCTCGGCGGGTCGCTGAAGAACGTCATCGCCCTGGCGGCCGGCATGGCCGACGGGCTCGGGGCGGGCGACAACTGCAAGGCCGCGCTCATCACCCGCGGAATCCATGAGATCTCGGGCCTCGCCGTAAAGATGGGGGCACATATCAGCACGCTTGAGGGCCTGTCCGGTATGGGGGACCTGATCGTGACCTGCGCCTCGATGCACTCGAGAAACAGGAGGGCGGGCATCCTGATCGGACAGGGCATGACCGCCGATGAGGCGATGAAAGAAGTCGGACAGGTAGTGGAGGGCGTCTACTCGGCAAAAGCGGCGTCCGCACTTGCGAAGAAGTACGAGGCGCCGCTTCCGATCATCGAAGAGGTGAACCTTGTTCTGTTTTCCGGAGAACCTGCGGGCACGGCCTTGAGCAACCTGATGCTAAGGGACAGGAAGATGGAAGGCAGGTTCAGCCAAGAAGATCTTCCGGAATGCTGGAGGAGCGATAGTTCTCATTGAGGGCGTTGATCGCCTCCATCTCCATAGGCTCCAGCTCAAAATCAAAGATCTGGCTGTTCTCAAGGAGCCGGTCCTCATGAGAGGACTTCGGGATCACCGCACAGCCTTTTTGCAGCAGCCACCGGAGGCCCACCTGGGCGGAGCTCCGGTGGTATTTTTCTGCAATCACGCGGAGGACGTCGCGGCTAAGGTATGCCCCTCTGGCGAGCGGGGAGTGGGCCTGCACGACGATGCCGTTCTTCTGGCAGAAGGTGCGGATCCCGTCCTGGTTGAAGAGGGGATGGTACTCGATCTGGTTGACGGCGGGCACGATGTCGGAGTGGAGCATGAGATTGTCCAGCTCGAGCTCGCTGAAGTTCGCCACGCCGATCGCCTTCGCTTTTCCGGAGCGGAAGATGTCCTCGAGGACGTGCCAGGTGTCGAGATAGCAGCCCGGGACCGGCCAGTGGATCAGGTAGAGGTCAACGTAATCAAGACCGAGCCGGTCCAGGCTCCGCTCAAAGGCCTTCTCCACGTTTCCGATGCGCTGGGCGTTGTTCCAGACCTTTGTGGTCACAAAAAGCTCCTCCCTCGGAATCTGGAGGGAGGCGATTCCTCGCCCGATCTCTTCTTCATTCCTGTAGGCGGAGGCCGTGTCAAAGAGCCTGTAGCCCATAAGGA
>CADCPJ010000257.1 GCA_902803245.1 uncultured Lachnospiraceae bacterium
CACCATCATGCTTGAAAAGATGAGAAGCTACATCTCCGAACAGTTGAACATCGAACCTGATGAAATTCAGCTGAACACCAACTTCCGCGACGATCTCGGTGCGGACTCTCTCGACCTCTACGAGCTCGCCATGAACCTCGAGGACGAGTACCAGCTGGAAATTCCGGTCGAGGAACTGCAGGAACTGCACACAGTGAACGATGTGATCACTTACCTCGCCGCCCACGGCATTGAGGAATAACCTGTCCATGCAGAGCGTAAATTATCTGGAGAATATGAGAAACGGCATCGAGGCAAGCCGGCACATCGTCTGCCTGCTTGGCAGGAACGTGTCCGCGGACTGCGGCTGCTTCAACTACTGGGACTCCGAAGGTGCTTACGCTGTGGAGACAAATTACGGCTATTCTCCCGAGGAGATCTTCTCCGCCTCCTTCTACAACACGAGGCCGAAGCTCTTCTTCGATTACTACCACAATGAGATCCTGGACAAGATGGGGAAGCCGGGAGAGGAGTTCCGCGTCATGAAGCGCATGGAGGACGAGCGGAAGATCTTTGCAGTGATCACGCGGTCCATATACGGCCTGCCGCGCCGCGCCGGAATGCGGAATGTCGTGGAGATGCACAGTTCCGTCTATGAAAACAAATGCTCCCACTGCGGGACGTGGTACGACCTGGACTTCATGAAAAATGCGTCCGGCGTGCCGTTCTGCCCGAAGTGCGGCGCTGTCGTGCGCCCTCAGATCGTTCTTGACGGGGAAATGATCCCCAACGAGAAGATCACCGCTTCCGCCAACGAAGTGGCAAGGGCGGACACGCTGCTGATTCTCGGATGCACGCTGCGCTCCACTTTGGCGCGGGGCGCGATCAAGTATTTCAGCGGGAGCAGAATTATTCTAATCAACGAGGAGGAGGACTATTCGGACAGCGTCGCGGATCTCGTCTGTCACGGGAAACCGCGGGATGTGCTTCCGAAAGTATACGGATAATTATGGTTAAGACAAGATTTGCACCGTCGCCGACCGGCAGAATGCACGTCGGGAACCTGCGCACAGCGCTCTATTCCTACCTGATCGCGAAGCATGCCGGCGGCACATTTATGCTGCGCATCGAGGACACCGACCAGGAGAGGCAGGTGGAGGGGGCAGTTGAGATCATCAACCGCACGCTCGCCTATGCCGGGATGGAGTACGACGAAGGTCCGGACAAGGACGGAGGCGTCGGCCCCTATGTCCAGTCTGAAAGATGCAGGGACGGAATCTACATGAAGTACGCGAAGCAGCTCATCGAGCAGGGCGACGCCTACTACTGTTTCTGCACGAAGGAGAGGCTCGAGAGCCTGAAGACGGAGGAGGGCTATGCGGTCTACGACAAGCACTGCCTTCACCTCACCAAAGAGGAGATTGAGAAGAACCTCGCGGACGGGGTTCCCTATGTCATCCGGCTGAATGTGCCAAAAGAGGGAACGACCACATTTAAGGACGAGATCTACGGCGACATCACGGTGGACAATGCCGAGCTCGACGACATGATCCTCATCAAGTCCGACGGCTTCCCCACCTACAACTTCGCAAATGTGGTCGACGACCACACGATGGGCATCACCCACGTGGTCCGCGGCAACGAGTACCTCTCCTCGGCCCCGAAGTACAACCGCATCTACGACGCGTTCGGATGGGAAGTGCCGGTCTACGTGCACTGCCCGCTGATCACGGACGAGAACCACGCGAAGCTCTCGAAGAGATCCGGCCACTCCTCCTTCGAGGACCTGCTGGACCAGGGCTTTTTGCCGGAGGCGATCGTCAATTACACGGCGCTCCTTGGCTGGAATCCCGCGGACAACGAGGAGATCATGACCCTTCGCGAGCTCGTGGAGAAATTCGACTACACGAAGATCAACAAGTCCCCGGCCGTCTTCGACATCGGCAAGCTCAGATGGATGAACGGCGAGTACATAAAGAAGATGGATCCGGAAGCGTTCTATGAGAAGGCCCTTCCCTATATCGAGAAGGCGGTTCCGAACCCGGATATTGACCGCCGCGTCCTCGCAGAGCTGTGCCAGAGCCGCATCGAGACCTTCCTCGACATCGAGGGTCTCATCGGCTTCTTCCGCGAGGTGCCGGAGTACGAGACCAGTATGTACGCCCACAAGAAGATGAAGACCACTCCGGAGCTCTCGAAGGAGGTTCTTGAGAAGGCGCTGCCTTTCCTTCAGGAACTTCAGGATTACACAAATGACGGCCTCTTTGAGGCACTAAAAGGTTTCGCGGCGGATCATGGCTGGAAGAACGGCCAGATCATGTGGCCGATCCGCACGGCTGTCTCGGGCAAAGAGACGACGCCGGGCGGCGCGACGCAGCTCCTCGAGATCCTCGGCAAGGAGGAGTCCCTTGAGCGGATCCGGGCAGCGATAGGAAAACTGGAGCATGAACTTGGCTGAAATCTACGTCTTTTATCTCCGCATCGCGGACAGAACTCAATATAAGCCAAAGGACATAAGCCGGAAGGGCAGGGCACTTCTGGCTTATGCTGTGCGTAAGAAGTATGGCTTTGACAGCCTTCCCGCAATCGAAAAAGGGGAGCATGAGAAGCCCTATTTCGCGGGGTACCCCGATATTCATTTCAACATCTCCCACTCCGGGGACTATGTGATCACTGCCCTTGCGGAAATCCCCGTCGGCATCGATATCGAGGAGAAGCAGGACCGGGAATTCTTAAGCCTTGGCCGGCTCGTCTTCTCGCCGTCAGAGAAGGAGCATTTTATGACATGCGGAAACAGGATGGACGAGTTCTTCCGCCTGTGGGTCCGCAAGGAGGCCTATATCAAATGGACCGGCGAGGGCTTAAGCCGGGACCTTCGGGAGCTTCCGCTCGACGGGTACTATGAGCATCTTGCGATCGACCCGTCCTACGACTGCGCGGTGCAGGCGGGAGAGCCCTTTCACGTCACATTGGAGGAAGTTTTTTTATGAGTGCATGGCAAAAAGAGATCGACATCCGGAGGACATTTGCGATCATCTCGCACCCGGACGCCGGCAAGACGACGCTGACGGAGAAGTTCCTTCTCTACGGCGGCGCCATCAATGAGGCCGGGTCCGTAAAGGGAAAAGCGACGGCGCGCCACGCCGTGTCGGACTGGATGGAGATCGAGAAGCAGAGAGGTATCTCTGTCACCTCCTCGGTGCTGCAGTTCCGCTACGACGGGTTCTGCATCAACATCCTGGACACGCCCGGGCACCAGGACTTCTCCGAGGACACCTACAGGACGCTGATGGCCGCGGATTCCGCGGTGATGGTCATCGACGGCGCGAAGGGCGTGGAGCCGCAGACGAGAAAGCTCTTCAAGGTCTGCGCGAGGCGCCGCATCCCGATCTTTACATTTATCAACAAGCTGGACAGGGACGCGAGGGACTCCTTCGAGCTCACCGACGAGATCGAAAATGAGCTCGGCATCCCCTGCTGCCCGATCAACTGGCCCATCGGCTCCGGGCACGGCTTCAAGGGAGTCTACGACAGGGGGACCGGCAAGGTGCTGCTGTTTGGTGACACGAAGAAAGGCACGAAGGAAGGCGAGACGAAGGAGATCGGGCTTGATGACCCGGAGCTCCTCTCCTATGTCACCAGTGAGGAGATCGCCCGGCTGAAGGAGGAGATCGAGCTTCTGGACGGCGCCTCCGCGGAGTTTGACCAGGAGGAAGTAAGTCACGGCCGGATCTCCCCGGTGTTCTTCGGATCGGCCCTCACGAATTTCGGCGTGGAGACATTTCTCAGGCATTTTTTGAAAATGACGAGCGCCCCCCTGCCCCGCCTCTCCGACAAGGGGATCATAGAGCCGCAGGAGCACGGCTTCTCGGCATTTGTCTTCAAGATCCAGGCGAATATGAACAAGAACCACCGGGACAGGATCGCCTTCATGCGCATCGTCTCCGGCCACTACGACGCCAATATGGAAGTCCTGCACGTCCAGGGGCAGCGGAAGCAGCGCCTCTCGCAGCCCCAGCAGATGATGGCCGAGGAGCGGCACGTCGTGAGCGAGGCCTGGGCGGGCGACATCATCGGCGTCTTCGACCCCGGCATCTTCGCCATCGGGGACACGGTCTGCATGCCGGACGATCCGATTAAATACGGCGGGATCCCGACCTTCTCGCCGGAGCACTTCGCGCGGATACGCCAGGTGGACACGATGAAGCGCAAGCAGTTCACAAAGGGAGTCGAGGAGATTGCCGAGGAGGGCGCGATCCAGATCTTCCAGGACCTGCACACCGGCATGGAGGAGATCATCGTCGGCGTCGTCGGCATCCTGCAGCTCGACGTCCTGAAATTCCGCCTCGAAAATGAATACAAGGTGGACATCATTATGGAGACCCTCCCGTACGAGTACATCCGCTGGATCGAGAACCCGTCCGAGGTCGACCTCGACCACATCGACGGAACCAGCGACATGAGGATGGTCCAGGATCTGAAGGGCAATCCGCTGCTCCTCTTCGTCCACGAGTGGAGCGTGGATATGACGCTTAAGAGAAATAAGGACCTTCATCTGTCGGAGTTTGGCGGCTGGAGCGAGGAGGAGTAAAACCATCAGCGATAATCATCAGCGATAATCATCAGCGATAATCATCAGCGATAATCATTAGTGATAACCATCAACGAAACCATCAACAACACAAAAAGAAAAGCGGAAGCGCCCGCGGTTCCAGCATAAACCGCGGCATTTCGCGGAAAGACAGGTCATTTACCATGCAGTTAAATCCCGCAAAGATACCGGAAAACAAGGAAGTCAAAGAGTACCTCTCCTGGAGGGCAACCTGCGTTACGGAGGCGCAGACAAAGAACCTCGTCAACAAGCTCGCCGACGCGATCTGCGTGAAGTCGAATTTTGTGACTTACGTAGGAATGAGCCAGAAGCCGCAGAAGGTGGAGGACGGAAAGGCCTACTTCACTCCCGACACCAAGGTGGTCTATTTCACGCTCACGGACAAGGAAGGCCATGAGTACCTGCCGCTCTTCACGGACGAGGCGGAGCTCTTAAAGTGGCAGCAGGCGACAGAGAAGAAGCCCTTTAAGATGCTGATGACATTTGACGATCTGGGGCCCGTCTTCGTCACCAACACGAAGTTCAGCGGCGTTGTCATCAACCCGATGTCGGACAATTTCATCATGCCCCGCGGCCTCATCGCGAGCTGGATGACGAGGAAGAGAGCCGTCCTCGACGCGGCGATCCGCGAGGTCATGAAAAAGAAAGCAGCTGCGAAAGACTCGGCTGTTGACACCCAAAGCGGAAATGATTAAACTTGATTTTACAGGCATTATCTGCACTTGATTACCATCTGAATAATACAGTTTTTTAAGGAGGAACGGTTTTGGACACATTGGAACTCAAAAAAACTGCGAACGAGGTCCGCAAAGGCATCGTGACGGCAGTCCATGCGGCGAAAGCCGGACATCCCGGCGGCTCTCTGTCTGCAGCAGATATCTTCACCTATCTCTATTTTGAGGAAATGAACATCGATCCCGCCGACCCGAAGAAGGAAGACCGCGACCGCTTTGTCCTCTCCAAGGGACACACAGCTCCGGGCCTCTATTCCGCGATGGCGCACCGCGGCTATTTCCCCGTTGAGGAGCTGAAGACCCTCCGCCACACCGGCGCGAGGCTTCAGGGCCATCCCTCGATGCAGTACCTCCCCGGCCTCGATATGAGCAGCGGCTCGCTCGGACAGGGCATCTCCGCCGCCTGCGGCATGGCGATGGGAGCAAAGCTTCAGGGCAAGGGCTACCGCGTCTACACGCTTCTCGGAGACGGCGAGCTGGAGGAAGGACAGGTCTGGGAGGCATCGATGTTTGCCGGCGCCAAGAAGCTGGACAACCTCTGCGTGATCGTGGACAACAACAACCTGCAGATCGACGGACCCATCACCGAGGTCAACGATCCTTACCCGATCGACAAGAAGTTCGAGGCGTTCAACTTCCACGTCATCTGCGTCGACGGCAACAACTTCGATGAATTAAGAAGTGCCTTTAAGGAGGCCCGCGAGACGAAGGGCAGGCCCACTGCGATTATCGCGAAGACGACGAAGGGCAAGGGCGTCTCCTTCATGGAGAACCAGGTCGCTTGGCACGGCGTCGCGCCAAATGACGAGCAGTACAAGGTCGCTATGGAAGACCTGGAAAGGATCGGTGAGGCACTATGAGTGATGTGAAGAAGATTGCGACACGCGAGAGCTACGGCAAGTCCCTTGCCGAGTTCGGCGCCGAGTATCCGAACCTGGTCGTCCTTGATGCCGACCTCGCAGGCGCCACGAAGACGGGCGTCTTCAAGAAGGCATTTCCGGAGAGATTCATTGACTGCGGCATCGCAGAGAGCAATATGATCGGCATCGCCGCCGGACTCTCCCTCACGGGGATGATTCCTTTCGCAAGCTCATTCGCCATGTTTGCTGCAGGCCGCGCCTATGAGCAGGTCCGCAACTCCGTGGCTTACCCGCACCTCAACGTGAAGATCGGTGCGACCCACGCCGGAATCAGCGTCGGCGAGGACGGCGCGTCCCATCAGTGTCTCGAGGATCTCGCCCTCATGCGCGCGATCCCCGGCATGGTAGTGATGTGCCCGGCCGATGACACGGAGGCGAGAGCGGCGGTGAAGGCTGCCCTCGACTATGTCGGCCCGGTTTATATCCGCTTCGGCCGCGCTGCCTGCCCCGTGATCTTCGATCCGGACACCTTCAAATTCGAGATCGGCAAGGGCCAGCTTGTCCGCGAGGGCAAGGACGTGACCATCGTCGCCAACGGCATTGAAGTCGCTGCGGCTCTTGAGGCGGCTGAGCTTCTCGCCGCGGACGGCATCAGCGCGGAGGTCATCGACATCTGCACAATCAAGCCTCTCGACGAGGAGATCATCATAGCCTCCGCGAAGAAGACAGGAAAGGTCGTCACCGCCGAGGAGCACAGCATCGTCGGCGGACTCGGCGGAGCTGTCTGTGAGTGCCTCTCCGAGAAGTGCCCGACTCCGCTTTATCGTATCGGTGTGCGCGACCGCTTCGGCGAGTCCGGACCGGCCGGTGAGCTGCTGAAGAAGTACGAGCTCGACGCAGCAGGAATCTGCAGGCAGGTGAAAGCGTTTTTAGGCTGAGATGAAGGACATCTGCTGATCAACAAAGAATACGCGGCGGAGGGGATCTCATTCCCTCCTGCCGCCTTGTAAGAGGAGCATTCACGTATATGTCAGAAACAGTCAGCACATATACCATCAAGGACGACGGAGGAACCGGAACCGTGAAGATCGCAGACGAGGTTGTGACTGTCATCGCCTCCTATGCGGCGACAGAGGTGAAGGGAGTGGCATCGATAGCAGGCGGCATTTCCAGTGACATGATCGCCCGCAAGGGGATCAAGGCTCTCTCCAAAGGCGTCAAAGTGAGCGTAGACAACGATTCGCGCATCAGCGTGGATCTTTCGGTATGTCTGGACTACGGCTGCGAGATCCCGGAAGTCGGCGCAGCTATCCAGGAGAGAGTAAAATCGGCTATTGAGAACATGACCGGACTCGAAGTGACGGTAGTCAACGTCCGCGTCGCAGACATCGCTGCTCCGACAGACTGAGCGCTTGAACATTTGAATTCCATCTCGGGATGGGGGTCCGGAGATGGAATCTTTTTCCTTTGGAGTCCTTGGTTATCCGGCAGGGACTCTGGTTTTCGCTAAAGGGGAATTGGATTTTTGAAGGGGAAGAAAAGTGAGCAGACGAAAACTTCGCGAACATCTGTTTAAGTTGGTCTTTTTGTGCGCATTTAATTCCGAGGCCGAGATGCCTGAGCAGATTGGTCTCTATCTCGACGGAATTGCCGGACTCACGGATGAGGAGAGGGCATATCTTGAGAGGAGACTTGGGGAGATCCGCGGGCAGATCGGAAACATCGACGAGATGCTCAACAGTACAGCCAGAGGCTGGAAGACCAGCCGCTTCAACAGCTGTGACCTGGCGGTCCTTCGGGTAGCCGTCTACGAGATGAAATACGACGAGTCGATCCCGGACGGCGTGGCCATCAATGAGGCCGTGGAGCTGGCAAAGCTTTACGGCGGCGATGAGTCACCCTCCTTTATCAACGGGATTCTCGGAGAACTGGCGAGGAAAGAATCTTAAATTGGAGATGAACAGGAGAGTCTACACAGTAGGACAGGTAAACCGCTATATCAAGGGCATGTTTGCGGGCGACGGCCTCCTTGCGTCGATCTTCGTGCGCGGGGAAGTGTCTAACTGTAAGTACCACTCCTCAGGACATATCTATTTTTCTGTTAAAGACGGAAGCGGCGCCCTGTCCTGCATCATGTTTGCGGGAAACAGGCGAGGCCTCGCCTTTCGGATGAAGGACGGGGACAAGGTGGTCGTGGGCGGCTCCGTCGATGTCTATGAGAGGGACGGAAGGTACCAGCTCTACGCCAGGGAGATCCGTCTCGAAGGTGAGGGAGAGCTCTATGAGCGCTTCCTTCGCTTAAAGCGGTCATTGGAGGCGGAAGGCCTCTTCGCCCCGGAGCACAAGAAACCGATCCCGGGGTACGCGCGCACCGTCGGAGTTGTGACGGCGCCGACAGGTGCCGCCGTGCGCGATATTCAGACCATATCCCACCGAAGAAATCCATATGTACAGGTAATCCTCTGCCCGGCCCAGGTTCAGGGAGAGGGCGCAGCCGAGAGCATCGCTTCCGGGATCCGGACGCTGGATGGTCTCGTCGATGTCCTGATCGTCGGCCGCGGGGGCGGTTCGCTCGAGGACCTGTGGGCGTTCAACGAGGAAGTCGTCGCGAGGGCCATCTGCGAGTGCGGGGTTCCCGTGATCTCGGCGGTCGGCCATGAGACGGACACGACCATCGCCGACTACGCTGCGGACCTGCGCGCCCCGACTCCCTCCGCGGCCGCTGAGCTCGCGGTCTTCGACTTAAAGACATTCGAGGAGTCGCTGGAGAACTATCGCTTAAAGCTTCGCCGGGGCCTCCTGATCCGGCTGAGTGCCCTCAGGTCGAGGGAAAAATGGTACGGCGCGAGGCTTTACGCGCTCTCCCCTATGCGGAGGCTTACCGATGAGCGGAGGAGGGCGGCGGACCTTGGCGACGCCCTCGAGGAAGCGCTCCTTGAGAAGCTGCGCGCCGCGAGGCGGCGGAAGGAGCAGATCGGGGACCGCCTGCCCCGGGCAGCGAAAGAGACTCTCGCGGACAGGCAGCGGAAGTTCTCCGTGTACCTGGCGAGATTTGAGGGACTGAATCCCATTTTGAGGCTCCGGCAGGGATACTCCTTTGTCGCGGACGGGGACAGGAGGGCCGTCCGGTCCGTGAGGGATGTAAGAAGCGGGGATGAGCTCACGATCCACGTGACGGACGGGAGAATCCTTGCCCGCGTCACATCGACAGACGAGTGACGGAACGGCTCCGCAAGATCTTTTTTAATACGTTCGCCATATCGGCATCATGAGGAATCCATGTATGAATGATGAGTTGAATAAAGCAAAGGACACAGCTGAGACCGGCGCGGAAGAGCTCACCGTCGAGCAGAGCTTTGCCCGTCTCGATGAGATGGTGAAGGCGATGGAGAGCGAAGACGCCACGATCGAGGACAGCTTCCGGATCTATCAGGACGGGATGAAGCTCTTAAAGAGCGTGGGAGAGAAGCTGGACGGCTACGAGAAGAAGATGCAGGTTCTCACTGAGGACGGCGTCCTGGAGGACTTTCAATGAAGACACGACTGGATGTGCTTCTTGTTAAGGCCGGGCAGGCCCCCTCGAGGGAGAAGGCGCAGGCCCTCATCATGGAAGGCATCGTATATGTGGACGGGCAGCGCGTGGACAAGCCCGGGACGGCGGTGGAGGACACCGCTTCGATCGAGGTCCGCGGACAGAAGCTCCGCTATGTGAGCAGAGGAGGGCTGAAGCTTGAGAAAGCGCTTCAGTCATTTCCCATTTCCGTGAGCGGCAAGGTGTGCTTTGACATCGGGAGCTCCACGGGAGGCTTCACCGACTGTATGCTCCAGAATGGCGCGTCCAAAGTCTACGCCATCGACGTGGGCCGCGGCCAGCTCGACTGGAAACTGAGAAATGACCCCCGCGTCGTATCCATGGAGAAGACCAACATCCGCTATGTCCTGCCGGAGGACCTCCCGGAGAGCGGGGCATTTGCAAGCATCGACGTGAGCTTCATTTCCCTCATCAAGGTGCTGATCCCGGTCCGGGACCTCCTCCTTCCGGACGGCGAGATCGTCTGCCTCATCAAGCCCCAGTTCGAGGCGGGGAGGGAGAAGGTCGGAAAGAAAGGCGTCGTGAGGGACCCGCTCGTGCAGCAGGAAGTGATCACCCGCGTGACCTCCTACGCGGAGAGCATCGGGCTCCTCCCGACTGCCCTCGACTACTCCCCGATCCGCGGGCCGGAGGGAAACATCGAGTACCTGTGCCTCCTCAAAAAGGCCCCGCAGGAAGGCGAGCGCGCCTTCTGCCTCGACCGGATCAGCGAAGTCGTCGCCGCCTCCCACCGTGACATTGGGGACAGTCCCCACTGTCACACTTTTGGGTGAAATAATGCTTGACATTGAATCCAGTGTCCAAAGACGCACATCGAAGTCCGTCTTGTCCTGCCCCGGGAGTTGAAAGGGTGAAAGACGTGACATTGGGGACAGTCCCCACTGTCACACTTTTGGGTGAAAAACTGCTTGACATTGAATCCAGTGTCCAAAGACGCACATCGAAGTCCGGCACGTCCTGCCCGGGGAGATGAAAAACGTGACAATGGCGGCGTGACAAAGGGAAGGTGACAGCGGGGACTGCCTTAAGTGTCACCTTCGGAGACAGAAAATGAGATATTTCGGTATCATACACAACACGGACAAGGAAGAGAGCGGTGAGGCCGCGAACTCCCTCAGAAGCTATCTCACCGGGCGGGGAGCCGGAGCCTGGATCTCCGGGGACGGAAAGGACCTGCCCGAATGCTGCGAGTGCGCGGTGGTTCTTGGCGGCGACGGAACGCTGCTTCGGGCCGCGAAGGTTGTCCTTGACCGACAGCTCCCGCTTCTCGGCGTCAACCTCGGCAATCTCGGCTATCTGGCGGAGATCGACAAAAACGGAATCTCCGCTGCGGCGGACCGCCTCCTTTCGGACGATTTCCAGATCGAGCGCCGCATGATGCTCTGGGGCAGGATACTCCGCGCGGGAATGAGGACGGCAGGCAATCTGAACACGGACAATCCGG
>CADCPJ010000258.1 GCA_902803245.1 uncultured Lachnospiraceae bacterium
CAGATCTTCAGGTAACCAGCAAGAGAACAGGAGGAAAAAAGTGGTTGATTTCGATTTCTTTGATTACACGTCGCCGACGCCAGAGGAAGCCATGAAGACACTGTCTTCTTCTTTTCGGAGCCTTTTAGGGGAAGAGGAGGAAGCCCCGAAGAAAAAGAAGAAAAAGGCTCCGGTCACGAAGGGCACGGACCAAAGGATCAGCATGCCCTTCATGACGGATCCGATCAGCACTGTCTGGAACTGGTCGGATCTGGATTATGACCATTCAAATGATGAGCCGAATATCAATCTGACGATTATGTCTCTCATCCTTACTACAAACATCGAGTGCACGATAGGAGACAATGCCTGGAGCCTGGTTGAAAGCAATCTGAGCCAGCTCGGATTTGAAAATATCGTCCACTACTACTTTGAAGAGGAGGAGGATATCTCCTGTGCCGCCATGGTGTTCGCCAGGAGCAAAGAGCCGGTTCACGGGAAGTATGTCGTGGCAGCGATCTATCGCGGCACTTCTTCCTATGCGGATGTGCTCTCTGATATAAAATCCCAGATATCGGACGGCTTTTATGAAGCAGGTGTGGAGGCTTCGAACAAGCTCCGCGAGTACGTCCATTCTGAGAAGCTCACCAAGGAGAATACAACTCTCTTTATTGCCGGACACAGCTATGGGGCCGCCAACGCCTCCCTGGTCGGCATCATGAGCACGGATCTGGCAGAGCGCGATTCTATCTTCTGCTATCCCATCGCAGCTCCGAATTACTATCGCGACGGCCTGACCGGCGACGGCATGAAGATGTTCACCTTCGTCAACACGGAAGATATCGTGCCTCAGGTACCGGTCGGCCCGACTCTGGATAAAACCGGAATTGCGCTCATTTTTGACCGTCTCGAAATCAAGAGGGACCACCCGAAGCAATATCAGCGTTTCCTGCGCGTTTACAAATACTTCCGTCACAGAGATTACGACAAGGATTATGATTTCATGGCAAAGGAATTTACCCTCACAAGCGCTTCAGGAGGATCTCCTGAAGATACACGGGTAGATGAAGACCTTTTCCGGGTTCATATGACTTATACCTATATCGCGCTGATTCTGTCCGAGCAGCCGGATGATGTCATTGACTCCTATATCGGAAAATCTACCGATCCGGACATGAGCATTGAAATGTATGCGGGAGAGATCTACAGGCTGCCGATCGAAGGGACGCATGAAGATATCGCCTGGGTGAGCTCCGATGAGTCGGTCGCAGCACTAAACGAAAAGGGAATGCTTGCGGCGAAGGGTCCCGGAAAGACGAAGATAACAATAACCTTGAAAAACGGGAATAAAGCAACGTTGGAAGTGACCGTCCTTAAGGACTAAAGCTTCCGCGTAAGGCGGATCACCCGTTCCTGTCATGTTCACGAAGCAAACCGGATGTCCAGCGGGCATCCGGTTTGCTTCGTGTTATGTCCGCCCCGAAATCATTCTCCGGTGCTTCCTCCGTATCCAGGAGCCAAAGCACCCGGCAGGCTTCTTATGCGGTTTTTCACCGGGGAAAGTCAATAAGGATATCCCCCCCCGAGGCTTCCGCATCCGAACTCAGACCGGTATAATTTTTCCAGGCGATGCGGCACTTTGCATAGTCGTTGACGAAACTATCTTTCTTACGCAGAGCATTTCGTTTTTCCTATATGCAGTTAATCCAGGCAGTCGCCTTCGGCAATTACCGAGATTAACTGGTATAACACGGAGAAAGTATTGTGAGTAAATATGTGATACAACGTTTCCTGCAGCTGATCCCGGTCCTGATCGGGATCACATTTTTGTCTTTTGCCATGATGCGCATGGCGGGCAGCGACGCGGTTACGGAGATGTACGGGGATAAGGGCGCGGTGGCCCGGGAGGTCATCGACGCCAAACGCGCTGAGCTGGGTTTGGACAAACCCTTTATCCGGCAGTATTTGTCCTGGCTGGGCGGCATGCTCACCGGCGACATGGGAAAGAGCTACGTCTCCGGGCGCGATGTCTTCAAGACTTTTACTTCCAAACTCCCGGCCACACTGCTGCTGACGGCGCTGTCCATTCTGGCGACGATCGTGATCTCGATCCCGCTGGGCGTTCTGGCCGCGGTGAAGCACGATACGCTGACGGACTATCTGCTTCGCTTTTTAAGCTTTATCGGCAACTCTCTTCCAAACTTTTTTGTAGCCATGCTTCTTATGGAGCTGCTGGCTATAAAACTGGGCTGGCTGCCCGTCATCTCCGACGGGATCACCGTGCGCAGCGCCATCATGCCCACGCTGACCCTCGCCATTGCCATGTCCGCAAAATACATGCGGCAGGTGCGGGCGACGGTTCTGGAAGAGCTGAACAAAGACTATGTGAAGGGAGCTGAGGCGCGCGGAGTCCGCCGCCGCGTGATCCTTATGAGGAGCGTCATCAAGTCCTCCATGCTCACGATCATCACCCTCCTGGCTCTCTCCATCGGCAGCCTTCTGGGCGGCACAGCCATCATCGAGAGCATCTTCATGTGGGACGGTGTGGGCAAGCTGGCCGTGGATGCCATCACCATGCGCGACTATCCCCTGATCCAGTCCTACGTGGTCTGGATGGCGATTATCTACGTGCTGGTGAATCTGATCACCGACCTGCTGTACCACGCGCTGGATCCGCGCATCCGACTGGGGGTGATCGAAGGATGAGGGAACCGACTGTCCGGACTCAAAAGATAAAAAAAGACACCACCAGGACCCGGCTCATCTTCTTCGGGATCCTTGCGCTGATCCTCATTATCTGTTCCGTTTTCTGTGAGTACCTGACGCCTTATGACCCCTATCTGCAGGATCTGAAGAACGCCAAGGCGCCGCCTTCCCTTTCGCATCTCTTCGGCACCGACCGCTACGGGAGGGACATGCTCTCCCGCGTGATCGTCGGCAGCAAGGCGAGCATCTTCTCCACCCTTCTCCTGGTGGGCCTCGTGACGGTCCTCGGCACCATGGCAGGCGTCTTCGGCGGCTGGCACGGCAAGCGGATCGATACGGTGCTGATGCGCATTTCGGATATGTTCCTGGCCTTTCCCGGTCTGGTGTTCGCTATGGCTGTTGCCGGTGTACTGGGCGGCGGCCTGCAAAACGCAATCATCGCCCTCATGGCCATCTCCTGGCCGAAATACGCCCGCATCGCCCGAAGCGAGACCCTGGTGCAGAAGGAAGCGCCCTATCTGAAAGCGGCAAGGCTCTCCGGCAGCGGCACCTTGAAGATCGTCTTCAAGCATATCCTGCCGAACATCATCGGCCCGATCCTTGTCACCTCCATGCTGGATATCGGCACCATGATGATGGAGCTCGCAGGGCTGAGCTTCCTGGGCCTCGGCGCCAAGCCGCCCACGGCGGAATGGGGCAGCAGGATGAGCGACGCGCGCAGCCTTCTGTCCTCCGCGCCCTGGGTCACGCTCTCTCCCGGCGTCGCCATTTTTATCTCCGTTATGATCTTCAATCTTCTGGGCGATACCATCCGGGACTATGCCGACCCGAAGTCAAGGGGGCGCTGATATGGGAGAGATTTTGCGTTACGAGCACGTCGATATTTCCTATAACGGCGTCAGGGTCATAAGGGACGTGAGCTT
Source organism: uncultured Lachnospiraceae bacterium (assembly GCA_902803245.1). Classification (GTDB taxonomy): domain Bacteria; phylum Bacillota; class Clostridia; order Lachnospirales; family Lachnospiraceae; genus Chordicoccus. The sequence goes on from CADCPJ010000258.1 coordinate 3,609, forward strand.
TACTTTAAGCGAGGGGGAGATCCTCGGCATCGTGGGCGAGAGCGGCTCCGGCAAGTCCACGCTTATCAAGGCGGCCATGGGGCTCATGGGCGATACCGGCCTTGTCACCCGGGGGGACATCTGGTACAAAGGCCGGAATCTGCCTGATCTCACAGCTGCCGAGCTGCGCAGGCTAAGCGGCCCGGAACTGGGCATGGTCTTTCAGTATGCCGGAAGCTCCTTCTGTCCGATCCGCACCGTGGGCGCCCAGCTCTACGAGAGCATGGCGGAACACGAAGCGGTTTCCAGAGAGGATTTCTCCCGCCGCGCAGCGGATCTTCTTGGGAAGATTGGCTTTGAGAACGCCGGGCGCATCCTTAAGAGCTACCCGTTCGAGCTCTCCGGCGGTATGCAGCAGCGGGTCGGCATCGCCGCGGCGATGCTCTTAAATCCCAGCGTCCTCCTGGCGGATGAGCCGACCTCGGCTCTGGACGTCTCCGTGCAGAAGCAGGTGGTGGAGGAGATGCTGCTGCTTCGCAGGACTTTCGGCACCTCCATCGTTCTGGTGACCCACAACATCGGCGTTATCGGCGCGATGGCGGACAAGGTCCTGGTCATGAAGGGCGGCGAGATGGTGGAATACGGCGAGACGCATGAGGTGTTGAACGAGCCGAAAGAGGATTACACCCGCCTGCTCATGTCCGCCGTCCCCAGACTACGGAGGTGAAGAGCATGGATCAGCCTGCTTTAAAAGTCAGTCATCTCACCAAAGTCTTCACGCGCAAGGGCCAGCCGGACTTCACCGCCGTGGATCACGTCAGCTTCTCCATACAGGCAGGCGAGTGTGCAGGCCTCATCGGAGAGAGCGGGAGCGGCAAGACCACCGTGGTCAATATGATCACCCGCCTGCTGGATCCGACCGGGGGCAGCATCGTCCTCAATGGGGAAGATATCACCCGAATGAGAGGCAAGGAGCTGCGCAAGGTCTACGCCAGGATGCAGATGGTGTTCCAGACCCCGGCGGAATCTTTCGATCCCCGCTGCACCTTAGGCGACGGCATCGGCGAAAGCTTGCGGAATAACGGCAGATCCCGCAGAGAGACCAGGGACGAGGTGGCGCGTCTCATGGAGGTTTGCGGCCTCAGCGCGGACTTTGCCTCCCGCTACCCCCACCAGGTCAGCGGAGGTGAGTGTCAGCGAGCGGCCATCGCCCGCGCCCTCGCCATAAAGCCCAGGCTTCTGATCTGCGACGAGGCCACTTCTTCTCTTGATGTGACCATCCAAAAGGAGATCATCGCGCTCTTAAACAAGCTGCGCCGGGAGAAGGACAGCGATCTCTCAATCCTGTTCATCTGCCACGACATCGCCCTGGTGCAGCAGTTCTGCAATCGGGTGCTTGTGCTCTATAAAGGGAAGATCGTGGAGCAAGGCGAGGTGGATGCGGTCATCCGCAATCCGCAGGATCCCTATACCAGGCGTCTGATTGATTCCATCTTGTAAAATAACTGCCCGGCACCGGATGAAGCGGGGCACAGACCGCAAAGCGTCCCGGATACAGAAGGTGCTTACACAGCTGCTGTTGTATAAGTTGTGAGAGGAAAATGGAGGAAAAAACACTATGAAGAAACTGATGTCTCTTGCGCTGACCCTGATCCTGATGCTCAGCCTGTTTTCTTCCGCCGCTTCAGCGGACGGGAAGAAGATGGTCATCGGCGACACCACCTTCAACGCGGAAAACTGGGAGGAAACCATCGACCCGCACCGCACCTACAACGGCTGGCCCTGCATCCGCTACGGTGTAGGCGA
>CADCPJ010000259.1 GCA_902803245.1 uncultured Lachnospiraceae bacterium
CCGGCCGGTCATTTGCCAGGACGCTCATTCACCCGCCTTCGCCCGTCTCGAATACCGGAAGTAATAGTAAGCGAGCTCCGCGGCGCAGCAGGCCATCCATCCGACCGGATACCCGAAGCCCACGATCGTCTCGGTGTTGGCGATGAGCCTCGTCGCCGCGAAGAGGTACAGCTGCCTCACTCCGACAAAGCATGCGATCATGCAGATCATCGGCCCCCTGGAGTCCCCGCGGCCCCTCAAGGCCCCCGCCAGCACATGGTTCACACAGTTGAAGATCAGGAAGAAGGTGTTGAGGCGGATGAAGAGGGAGGAGTAGCGGATCACCTCCGCGTCGTCCGAAAAGATGGCGGATGCCGGTCCCGCGAAAACGATCAGCGGGATGGCGATGACGAAGGTGATGGCCACGGCGAGGAGGACGGAGGTTCTCGTTCCGCGGCGCGCGCGGTCCTCTATGCCTGCGCCGATGTTCTGGCTGACGAAGGTGGTCGCCGCGATGGACATGCTCTGAATCGGCAGAAAAAGGAAAGAGTCCAGCTTGTTGTAGCAGCTCCATCCCGCCATGCAGGCGGAGCCGAAGACATTGACATAGGACTGGACAAACACATTGGAGAAGGCCGTGACCGTGGACTGGAGTGCCGTCGGAAGCCCGATGAGGAGGATCTTCTTTAACGCCTGGCCGTCAAGCTGCAGGTCCCTCCATATGAGTTTGTAGATGTCTTGCGTCCTCGTCAGGAGGACAAGCACGAGGACGGCTGAGACGAACTGCGAGAGGATCGTGGCATAGGCGACGCCCTCGATGCCCATGCGGAGCACAAGCACGAAGAAGAGGTCCAGGGCGATGTTGAGAAGGCTCGTCAGGATGAGAAAATAGAGCGGCCGGGTGGAATCACCGACGGCCCTCAAAATGCCGCTTCCCATGTTGTAGATGAGAAGCCCGGCAATTCCCGCAAAATAGATTCTCAGGTAGATCGTCGCCTCGGGAAGCACGTCTTTTGGCGTGGACATGAAGGCGAGCATCGGGCGCACCATGAGAATTCCGATGGCGGTAAATACCGCGCTCGCGATGAACGTCATGAGGATGGTGGTCTCCACGGCGATGTGAAGCCGCTCCCTGTTCTTTGCCCCGTAGCTCTGCCCTATGACGACGCTGGCTCCGACGGAGAGCCCGTTAAAGAAGAAGACTATGATGTTGATGATCATAGATGTAGAGCCCACGGCCGCGAGCGCCTCGGTGCTGACAAAATTTCCGACGACGATCGTGTCGACTGTGTTATAGAGGAGCTGGAAAATATTTCCCAAAAGGAGAGGCAGGGCGAAGAGAACCATCTGCGGGATGATGGCTCCATCGGTCATATCTCTCGCCGTGGAAATCCGGTGTGTCTTTCGGAGATGAATCATAGCGGGTCATACCTTTCCGTAAGCAAAAGACAGCTGTGTCCGCAGCGGACCGCGAGCAAAAGACAGCTGTGTCCGCGGCGGACCGCGAGCAGAAGACAGCTGTGTCCGCGGCGGACCGCATACCTTAAGTCCATGCTGCAGCGCGCAGCTGTGCCCGCGGGGCTTCAGCCCTCAAAGAGGGGAAAGAGCCCGATGACAAACACCACCAGGATGATTCCGGGAAGAATGTAGGTCATGTAAGGCCGCAGCCACCCCGGGAGCTTTAACCCCTTGCCGGCATCCGCCTCCGCGATGAAATTGTCCCAGCCCCAGCCGGCCCGGCTCGTGCAGAAAAGGACGAAGACAAATGCGCCGAGGGGAAGCAGGAAGCTGCTGACGATCAGGTCCTCGAGATCCATGATGACGCTGTCGCCGCCGAGCGGATGTATGCCGGAGAGCACATTGAAGCCGAGGATGCACGGGAGGGACAGCAGAAACATGCCTGCCATGCACAAAAGACTGGTCTTCTTCCTGCTCCACCCGGTCAGATCCATGATGCAGGCTATGATGTTCTCAAAGACCGCAAGGACCGTGGAGAAAGCCGCAAATGTCAGGAACAGGAAAAAGAGGCTTCCCCAGAGCCTTCCGAGCGGCATATGATTGAAGATGTTCGGCAGCGTGACGAAGATGAGCTCAGGTCCCTGCGAGGGGTTCACCCCATAGGCGAAGCAGGCCGGCATCGTGATGAGCCCTGAGGTGATCGCGACGATGACGTCCAGGAGGGCGACATTTACGGCCTCGCCGGGGAGAGAGCGCTCTCTCCCGATGTAGCTCCCGAAGATCGCCATGGCGCCCATGCCGATGCTGAGCGTGAAGAAGGACTGGTTCATGGCAGCGACGATGACTTTCCCGATTCCGGCCTTCTTCATTCTCTCAAAGCTCGGCAGCAGATAGAAGGAGAGCCCCTCCGCGGCGCCGTCAAGGAACAGGCTGTTTACGGCCAGAGCGATCATGATGATAAGAAGAGCGGCCATCATGATCTTGGTCACTCTCTCGAGGCCGTTTTTGAGCCCAATGGAGCAGATGAGAAATCCCGCAGCAACGATGAATAGAGTGGCAAGGATGAGGCCTGCGGGGTCGCTGAGCATGTCGTAGTAGACCTGCCCGACGGCTTCCGGGTCTTTTCCGTTGAACTGCCCCAGAACCATGCGGAAAAAGAACTGCAGCATCCACCCGGATACCGGAACGTAGTACATCATGAGGATCACATTTCCGATCAGGCAGAAGGGACCGTGGATGTGCCACTTGCTTCCGGGCTTTTCCAGAACCTGATACATCTTTACCGGGCTCGTCCGGGCGGCCCTCCCGATCGCGTACTCGACGGTCATCGTCGGGATGCCGAGTATGACGAGGAAGAACAGGTACACAAGAACGAAAGCGCCTCCTCCGAACTGACCGGCCAGGTACGGGAATTTCCAGACATTCCCGATGCCGATCGCACAGCCCGCGCTGATCAGGATGAAACCCAGGCGGCTTCCAAGCCGTTCTCTTTCCATAAAACCGTCTCCCAAAACAGTGTCTTTCTACAGGTGACCGATGTCTTTTATACTAGTTAACCTTAGTAATTGCCGAAGGCAATTGCTTAGATTAACTGCATATAGGGAAAACGAAATATTCTGCTTCAGCAGACAATTTCGTTAACAACTATAAGATGTGCCTCTTCAGGATGTTTCTTCTGTTATACATCATTTGCCATGCCTTGTCACTATGCCGGGAGAGCGGGGCACACTTCCAAAGTTGCGCATCGGGACTCTTTAGTGTACAATAAAAACAGCATGGATTCGTGCAGTTCATTTATTGGAACGGATCAGAACTTTTACAGTTCATAAATATATATAACTTTCATGAAACAGATCGGATGGTAAAAAGCATGCCAAACCATATTGTGTTTCTCATGTGCGTCCAGATCATCACTACGCTTCTTGTCGGCTGGGGGGCCGCTGTCGCTTTTTTGGGGCTCTTAAAAAAGAAGCCTGAGAAGGGACCCTCGGACCCGAAACACCGATTTGCCGTCGTCGTCTGCGCCAGAAACGAGGAGAAGGTTCTGTCCCATCTCTTAAAAAGCCTGGCGGAACAGGACTATCCGAAGGACGCGTGGCACGTATATCTGCTTGCTGACCACTGCACGGACGGCACGGCCTTACTCGCCGCGAAGTTTCCGTTCGTGACCGTGTATGAGAGAAATGACGGCCCCGAGTCAGGAAAAGGGGCTGTTCTCGCCTGGGGAATCGCGAAGATCCTGAGGGAGAAGGCAGATACATTTGATGCGCTGATGACTTTTGACGCGGACAACGTCGCGAAGAACGACTTTATGAGCCGCATGAACGAGCACCTCAACAAGGGGAACCAGCTCGTCCAGGGCAACCGCCTCGCGGGAGAGCCGTACCGCTCCCTGATTACGAAGTGGTATGCCTCCTACTGGCCGTCCTACACGATCCTCTATTCCTATCCCCGCGAGAAGCTGGGCCTTTCGTGTTTCCTGACGGGAACCGGATTCGTGGTGACGAAGGAGCTCCTTGAGACCTACGGGTGGAGCACCAATTCGATCACCGAGGACGTGGAGTTCGCGTTCCAGCAGTGCCTGAGAAATGACCGCACTTCATTCTGCGTCGATGCCGTCTCCTATGACGAGCAGCCCTCTTCCTTTTCCGTGATGATGAGGCAGCTCGCCAGATGGTGCACCGGGAGCTATCAGATTCTGTACCGCTATTTCGGAAAATGGCGCGAGGCCTTTAAGAAACACCCGAGCATCCGCCTCTTCGACAACCTGATGCTGCTTCTGGTGGGCCCGTCGAGCTCGATCCAGCTGATTGCGACGATCATCCTCAACATCGCGCTGGCCCTGACTCCGGGCATGAAGACGATGCAGCTCATGCAGCTTATCATGTTCCTTCTCGGGTATCTCGGCGGGATCTTCGCAGGGTTTGCCTTCCCCCGCTACTTCGGAGTGAAGTGCCGGAAGCTGATGCCGGCCGCCTTCTTTTTCCCGGTCTTCCTCTATCTCTACACGCTGTGCTCCATCTACTCCTTCATTTTTCCGCAGAAGAAGTGGAAGCCCATCGCCCACGAGGGCCTGCGGGACGAGCAGGAAGAATACGATGTGCTGGACTTCTCCAAGGAATTTCAGTCGAAGCTTAACAAAAAGAGATGATGCAGGCATCATTTCCTATGGTTTTCACAAGTGAGAGACGGCCCTAAGGGGCCGCCTCTTTTCGCGCAGCTTTATGTCTCTTCCGTGTAATTTCCCAGAAGGCGGAATTCGGGGCACATGCTCTTCATTTTCAAAATGAGCTCCATGGTCTTCTCGTCCCTTAAGGAAGCTTCAAAATCGATGTAGAAGCGGAACTCAAAGTCCTTTCCGGGGATCGGGGTGCTCTCGATTCGGATGAGGTTGATGCCGCGGGCGGAGATCTCACTTAACACTTCGGCGAGGGAGCCCGGCCGGTGGGGGAGAGTGAGGACCACGGAGATGCGGCTGGCCCCGGGCAGGCAGTCCCCGTCCCGCGCCACGCAGATGAAGCGCGTGTAGTTGTAGGGGTTGTCCGCAATCCTTCTCTTTACAACCTCAAGTCCGTAGAGCGAGGCGCACTCCGGGGAGGAGATCGCCGAGACGTACGGATCGGGGGACTCCGCCACCGATCTCGCTGCGACCGCGGTGTTGAGGCTCGGCCGGATTCTGACCTTGTCGCCCAGGGAATGCAGGAATTCGGAGCACTGCCCGAGGGCCTGCTCGTGGGAGCGGACCTCGGTGATCTCGCCGACCGCCACACCGGGCTTTGCGAGGAGGACGTGCTCGATCTTCAGCGTAAAGCCCCGGACGATCCGGATGTCCTCTTCCCCGATGACCTTGTACACCTCTTTTACGGAGCCGTAGGTGTTGTTCTCTATGGGAAGGACCCCGTAGTCGCACATCCCTTCATTTACGGCTCTGGCCACGGCGCGGAAGTTTTTGAAATAGAGAAAGGTGCCTTCCGGGAAGAGATGCCTCGCCGTGATCTGTGAGTATGCCCCCGGGATGCCCTGGCAGGCTATGACTTCTTTACCTTGTGGTGTCATCTATATCCTCCTCCCTTAAGCGCCTCGCGGATCTTCCGGAGATCTCCTGCCAGTTTGCCGAATGCCGCCGGAGTGATGGACTGCGGCCCGTCGCATTTTGCGTGAGGCGGGTCATTATGCACCTCGATGATGAGGCCGTCCGCGCCGGCCGCCGCCGCGGCACATGACATGGAGGGCACGAGGGCCGACCTGCCCGTGGCGTGGCTCGGGTCGATGATTACGGGGAGATGGGAGAGCGTTTTTAGGGACGGGATTGAGGAGAGATCCAGCGTGTTCCTGGTGTAGGTCTCGAACGTGCGGATGCCCCTCTCGCAGAGAATTACGTTCGGGTTTCCTCCCGCGAGGACATACTCCGCGCTCATGAGCAGATCCTGATAAGTCGCGGACATGCCCCTCTTTATGAGAATGGGCTTCCTTGTCCGGCCGAGGGCCTTAAGGAGGGAGAAATTCTGCATGTTCCTCGCCCCGACCTGCAGGATGTCTATGTCCTCGAAGAGCGGGAGCTGGCTGACGTCCATGATCTCGGTGCAGACGGGGAGACCGGTCGCTTCCTTAGCCTTTAAGAGCAGGCGGATGCCCTCGACCTCCATGCCCTGGAAGGCATAGGGGGATGTGCGCGGCTTGAAGGCGCCGCCCCGGAGGATCGACGCCCCGCTCTCCTTCACGGCTTTCGCAATTCCGATGATCTGCTCCTCGGACTCCACCGAGCAGGGACCGGCGATGAGCGCAAGCGATCCTCCCCCGATCACGGCGTCTCCCACGCGGATGACCGTATCTTCCGGATGGAATTTCCGGTTGGCGTCCTTGTAGGGCTCCTGGACGCGCTTCACTTCCTCGACGATGTCGAGGGCCGAGATGAGATCGATATCGATCCTTGAGGTGTCCCCGATGAGTCCGAGGATGGTCTGATGGGCGCCGACTGTCGGGTGGACGTCGATCTGCCTGTCTTTAAGCCACTGAAGCAGGCCGTCGAGCTGTGTCCGGTCGGGATGTTCTTTTAAAATGACGATCATAGTGCTTTTGAACCTCCTTTAATCTGCAGCTTTAAAAACAAAAAGCTCCGCGGCATATGCCCGCGGAGCTGATCTTTGCTGCGAATTGCATTTTAAGAAATACCGCCCGTCAAGCCGCGCCGGATATGCCCTGCCTCAAAGAAAAGGCAAAGCCCGTAAAGGTGAAGATGCGGTTTTCGGCATGGCGGAGCATAAACATAGCGGTTCCTCTTGTGTGCGCATTCTCTTTTGTGCTGTAAAATGATAAAGCATACGATAACACGCGGGATTTCACATGTCAAGCGGGGCGCCGGAGAAAAACGGCCGATATTGTTCATTTCATGATCGTTTTTGCATACTTCGGGAACTCTTCGGGGGTATAATGAGCACAAGGATGACTTGAAGATGCATCCCCGTCACACATTATCCACGCATAAAGGAGATACCGTCATGAGCGACTTCATTGTCAACATCATACACCGTCCCGAGATGGCGCCGGAGTATGCCGAGAAAGTGACAGGCAGCGGCAAAAAGGACGACATCGGCAGAAAAACCCTGCTCGACGAGTCCCTCGAGATCTTCCGCTTCCAGCAGGACACGGCCCACAAGAACGGCCTGAAGACCACGATCCACATCACTTACGCGTCTCTTTTTTGCCCGGAGATCGTAGAGATGGCCAAGGCGGATCACTTAAAGTACGGCGACGAGATCGCGCTGTCCCTTCTCGGGCTGCCCTGCAGGCAGTTCCGCGAGAAATACCGCACGGAGGAGTTCTGCATCTGGCTCTTCTCCCTTGAAGACAAGAAGCGGATCGTGGACGATGTCTTTTCAATGTTTGAGGAGGCCTTCGGATTCCTTCCGGAGTCGACCGGATCCTACTATATGGATGCCGACCTCATCAATTACATCAAGGAGAAATACCCTTCCGTAAAATGCGCCATCGCCACGTGCTGGGAAGAGGGCCCGAAGGCCTATCACACCTGCAACAACTCCTGGTACACCTTCATGGACGGCGGCCCGTGGGCGCCGTGGATCCCGTCAAAGCAGAACAGCCACGCGCCCGCGGCAGATGAGTCGGAGGACAGCGGCATCGTGGCCATCCCGCACCTCTCCAGGGACCTCCTGGCCTGCTACGACGGCAACGGCTCGAACTTCGGGACACACCCCCAGAACGTGCTGCGCGGGATGATCTACGACTCGAAGACCTGGGAGTTCCCGTATTTCTACAATCTCGTGGACCAGTACCGCCACCTCGAAAAATACAACGGCGGCTACGCCTACAACATGATGTTCGTCGGACCGGGCTGGCTCAACCGCCTCGGGAGATGGGAGGCCCCTTACGAGCTCCTCAAAAAGTCCTACGAGGACGGCATGGCTTATTACGGGAAGCTCAAAAAGGAGGGCAGGCTCACCGACATGACGATGTCCGAGTTTGCCGATTACTACCGGAAGAAGAAGCACTACGAGGAGCCCGAGTGCGCCCTGTGGCGGGACATCCTCTACGGGTCGGACAAGCAGCTCTTCTGGTACTGCGATCCCTATATGCGCGCCTGCATCAATATGGACCAGGGCGGCGCACTGGTGGACTTAAGGAACTACGCGGCGAAGCTTGAGTGGCCGGTTGGCATCGGCACGGATCACATCTCCGACGCGTCGTACCCATTTCTCATACAGGAGAAATACCGCGCGGGGTACTTCACCCACTACGCGGGGGCGGGGACCGTCCGCTCCGCGAAGTTCTCCCACGGAGGGGAGGTGGCGGACCTGTGCCAGTGCAGAACGCATGCGTCATTTAAGGAATATAAGGACGAAGACGGGAAGACGGTCCGCGAGCTCGTCCTCGACCCGGTGGAGATCGTCTTTTCGGACCTTCGCTTCAAGGTGGACAACGTGATCCGCTTCAGGGAGGGAGCCTCGAACATCAGCTGGTCACGCCGCGTCTACGACATGAGCTGTCCCGGCGAGACGGTCACCGTCACGGAATACATGACCGCCTGCTACGGAACGACCGAGTACACGGAGCGGATGGAAGGCATCACCCTCGGCCTCGATGAGGAGAGCATGAGCTACGAGTACAAGGACCGCCGGATCGACGCGGCGGGCGCAAAGGAAGCCTGGGCGCAGATCCCGCAGATCCGGACGCGTGTGTCTATGTGCACGGACGCGCGGGGCGCGGCGGGGTATGTGCGCGAGGGGTATGCATTTTCCCCGATGTTCCACCTGGGATTTACGGCTGATCTGAAAAACGGAGAGGAGGAGACGACATGGCTCAATCTGGCAAGGGCAAACTGAATTACCGCTGCCCGTCCTGCTTCATGCGGGATCTCGACATCGACATGTTCTACGACAGCGCGACGGAGGAGTACTACTGCATCCGCTGCCAGTTCACGGGCAGGGAGGAGGACGTGCTTCGCTTCAATGAGATTGTCCGGATCCGCTACAAGGCGATGGCGAAGCGGTACAGCGAGGAGGAGTTTGATTTTTGAGGGCGGTCATCCGCTCAGATAGATTATGGAAACCTTCCGGAAAATGTAGTATAATGATGGGTACCATTTGCATTTTGAAACATTTGTGATGAAAAGCGTGA
>CADCPJ010000260.1 GCA_902803245.1 uncultured Lachnospiraceae bacterium
CGGACTCAACGACAACCTGAACGGCGTGGAGCGCCCTGTTTCATTTGATATCAAGGAGACAGGCGAGATGGCGGAAGTCGTCCACTCTCTTGCCAAATGGAAGAGATACGCCCTCGGCAAATACGGCTTCAGCATCGGCGAAGGGCTTTACACCGACATGGTGGCGATCCGCCGCGATGAAGTGACGGACAATATCCACTCCATCTACGTGGACCAGTGGGACTGGGAGAAGATCATCACCCGGGAAGACCGCACTATGGACACACTTCAGGATGTCGTCCGGAACGTCTACCGCGCCCTCAGAAAGACCGAGAAATACATGGCGATCCGCTACGACTACATTGAGGAGATCCTTCCGCACGACATCTTCTTCATCACGACCTACGAGCTGGAAGCAATGTATCCCGACAAGACCCCCAAGGAGCGCGAGTATCTGATCAGCCGCGAGAAAGGCGCCGTGTGCATCATGCAGATCGGCGACAAGCTCGCGAGCGGCGAGCCGCACGCCGGGCGCGCCCCCGACTACGACGACTGGAAGCTCAACGCGGACATCATCGTCTACTATCCGGTCCTTGACATCGCCCTGGAGCTCTCCTCCATGGGCATCCGCGTCGACGCCGCAGCCCTCAGGGAACAGCTCGACAAGGCGGGCTGCCCCGAGCGCGCGCTGCTTCCTTTCCAGAAAGCCGTGCTGGAGGACAGGCTCCCCCTGACGATTGGCGGCGGCATCGGGCAGTCCCGCATCTGCATGTTCTTCCTGCGCAAAGCGCACATCGGAGAAGTGCACAGTTCGATCTGGCCCGAAGATGTGATCCGCGAATGCGAGAAGGCAGGTGTCGCACTTCTTTAAGAAAGCGGAACACATATGTCTCATTTCGACGTCCCAAGGACCATTCCTTGAACAGACCGGGGCCTGCCCCGATCCACAATTTATAAGAACCAGGGGTCACGCCCTGGTTCTTTTGTGTTAAAATAGAGATATCTTAAAATAGTACAATACAATGGTACTCAGACCCAAGCCGGCCTTCCGGTTCCTGAGCCGTTATTCAAGGAGGAATTCAATATGTCATATGTCGATGAGATTCAAGAAAGAGTCATCTCACAAAATCCCGCTCAGCCTGAATTTCACCAGTCAGTCAGGCAGGTTCTTGAATCGATTCGCTTCGTGATCGAAGCCGATGAGGACAGATACAGGAGAGAGGCCCTGCTCGAGCGCCTGACCACCCCCGAGCGTATCATCATATTCCGCGTCCCGTGGATCGATGACGAGGGACAGGTGCAGATCAGCAATGGTTACCGTGTACAATTTAACAGTGCGATCGGCCCCTACAAGGGAGGGCTTGCCTTCCGTCCCGACGTCAATCTCAGCATCGTCAAATTCATGGGCTTCGAGCAGATCTTCAAGAACGCCCTGACCGGTTTTCCGCTCGGCGGCGGATTCGGCGGTTCCGATTTTGACCGCACCGGCAAGTCTGAAAGAGTAGTCATGAGCTTCTGCCAGAGCTACATGACCGAGCTCTACAGGCATATCGGCATCAACACAGACATTCCTGCCTGCGGTCCGGGCGTACACAGGCGCGAGGTCGGCTTTATGTACGGACAGTACAAGAGGCTGAGCAACAACTATGAAGGCGTATTTACCTGCAAGCGTCTCTCTTTTGGCGGCACGCTGGGCAGGACCGAGGCGACGGGGTACGGCCTCGTCTATATGACAGAGGAGCTCCTTAAGAGCCACGGAACGGATCTTAAAGGCAAGACCGTCTCCGTTTCCGGCGCCGGCAACGTTGCGATCTACGCGATCGAGAAGGCGCAGCAGCTCGGCGCCAAGGTCGTCACCTGCTGCGATTCCACCGGCTGGATCTATGATCCCGACGGGATCGACCTTGCGCTCTTAAAGGAAGTCAAGGAAGTCCGCGAGGCAAGGCTCACCGAGTACAAAGCGGCCAGGCCTTCCGCGGAGTATCGGGAAGGCTACGGTGTATGGACCGTCAAGACCGACGTTGCACTGCCCTGCGCGGCACGGAACGAGCTGCATCTGGAAGATGCCAAAAAGCTCGTTGCAAACGGCGTGACCGCTCTCTGCGAAGGTGCTACCAATCCCTGTGTGCCGGAAGCGATCCGTTATCTGCAGGATCACGGCGTTCTCTTCATCCCCTCCAAGGCCGCCAATGCGGGCGGCATGTCCTCTTCCGGTCTGGAAATGATCCAGAACGCCGAGAGAATGGCCTGGACCTTTGAAGAGGTCGATACCAA
>CADCPJ010000261.1 GCA_902803245.1 uncultured Lachnospiraceae bacterium
GCTGATTTAGTCAGTATCTGGGTGAAAGAAAAGCACCACTACGATAAAATATAAGTATCAGGAAAAGGTGGTGCTGCCCTGTGCAACAACATTCTTTCACTGATATCGGTATTCATTTGATGCACAGGAGGGAGGAAAATCTGATGAAGAAAATCTTGTTTCTTCTTGCTGTAGTGCTGACGTTTGGCTGGCTTCCCGCCTGCCACGCCCACGCCGAGGAGCGGCCGGTGCTGACGATCGGTGACCAGGCTGAGACTTCGGGAACCCAATATATGGGGGAACTTGGGGTGTGGCGTTATCTGGAGGATCTGATCGGCGCTGAGATCCAGTTTGTTCACATGACGCCGGAAGAATACGCCGTAGGGCTCACCAGCGGCGATCTGCCGGATATCGTCGTCACGGACAGAAATCTCGCTACGATTATTGAAAGCGGCGTGGCGCTGGATGCCGATCCATATCTGGAGGAGTATTGCCCGAATTTTCTGCAGGGAGAAATGCTGGAGACCTATGAGGTGTTTAAGGAGCTCGGGAGAGAGGAAGGGGGCTTCTATTTCTTCCCCTGCAAGATCGGATACAATGGTGTAGGATATGACAACACAACCAGCAACCGCGGTTATGTTGTCCGCTGGGATTACTACAAAGAGCTGGGGTATCCGCCCATTAAAAATGAGGACGATTACCTGAATGTGCTTCTGCAGATGTACGAGAATCATCCTTTTACGGAGGAAGGTTACCCCACTTATCTGTTTGGAAACGGCTCATTCACCGGTTATGACACCGCATTTCGCGCTGAGCTCAGTCTCGATTACTGGATTCCGTACAAGTATCAGAATAATATCTTCACGAATGAGATTTATGATGGCTACACAGATCCGGCGCATTCCATGTGGTGGGCCAATAAGGAGTGGCATAACAAATTGTACCGGGCCGGAAAGGAAAACGGTTCCTACGATATGGAAGTCCTGACCCAGTCCAGAGCACAGTACGACGAGAAATGCGCCCGAGGTCAATACCTTGGCCTGCAAAGCGTAAATTCCGTGTTATATGATGAGAGTGTTAAAAAGGATCCGGACACGCTTACCGGATATAATGTGGTTATCACTCCAGCCACCAATTATTATACGAACGTCTATCAGCTGCTGGGCAACGGTCCCGGCTATATGTGGTTCATTTCGGCGAACAGCCCGCACGTGGAAGAGGCACTGAGACTCTTCAACTGTATGGCTGATCCGAACGTGGTCCGGGAGACCTTCTATGGCCGTCAGGGAGAAACCTGGGACTACGACGAGGAAGGCGTTCCTTATATGACTGATTACGGCCGGGAACAATGGAGCGCGTTCAAGGCCGGAACCACAGACCCGGACAACTATTTTGTCAGTTGGGGGACTTTGCGGAGCAATTTTCCCCTGCTGCGCGATAATACGACTCATCCGGATGGGTATCCGGTGGGCTTCGCCACGGTCTCCCGTGAATACAGCAAAGGAACCATGAGCAGCAACATTTCCCGGGATATCTGCGAGCATTACGGGGTGGAGCTGCCTACAGACGCTTTTTATCAGGCCGGCGGGCTGGATTTCCGCAACGACTGCGGCGAGGCCATCGCGTCCTGCCTGAGCGACCTGAACAAAGAGCAGCTTCGAATCATATCGGAATCAGAAGCGATTCTGGATAGTGTTTGGGTTGAACTGATCATGGCGGAAACAGACGAACAGTGGAATGCAATTCAGGATGAAACTGTCCGGCGGATTGTCGAATTGGGTGAGCCGGAAGTCTTCGAGGCTTATCAGCGGCAATGGGACGCCGCGGCGGGGATCATCGTGCCCCTGGTTCAGGAGACACAGATTCGCAATGGCATCATGCCCTATACTCCTGAGGATTACGCTGCACACGGCAGAGGAACGGAGGTATCCACGCCATGAAGCAAAGACTCTCTTCTCTTTGGGTTCGTATGCTGCTGCCGGTCATCATCATGACCCTGTCTGTAATCATCCTGCTGACTACATTATTCTCCCGCGCATACATAGACATGATCCTTCAGCAGGAGAACGAAGTCAACACTGTCGGTTTTGATACGGTTTCACGCACCATCCCGCCACTCATCAGCTCCTCTGTCAATGAGGTCAAACGCATCATGGCGGATGATCGTGTCACGTCCTACGCAAGACTTCAGTATGATACCGATGCACAGCTGGTACGGGCCAGGCTCAACTGTCAGGATTATCTGCAGGCGGAAATGGCCAGAAACGACGGGATATCCGGTCTGCTTTTTATGAGGAAGGACGGGAGCCTGTTTGGTGTGCTGCCGGAGGGAAGCTTCTTTCTCGACAGGCCCGAAAACAGCCCGCTTTCGAAGGAAGTGATGGCACAGATCCTGGACGCACCCCTCGGCCAGACGGTCTGGGTCGGGCCGCTTACCGGGTCGCTGATTTCCGGCTATGAAAACACCAGTACATTTCAAAACGTCATGATCGCTGCCTGGAAATCCGTCCATGTGAGCTACGGCGAATGCTACGCGCTGATGCTGATGGACGAGTCTGTCTTTCAGGAGCAGGTTGACACCCTGCAGGATGGGAAGAGCACATGGCGCATCTTTTCTGCCGAACGGAAAGAAATCTGCCATACAGGTGAGGCGGAAAGTATGAATCCGGAGCTTCTGATCAGTCAGAGCAACAGCGGCGCAGTTTTCCAAAATGAAAATGACCAGCCTGTCTGCACGTTTTCCATGACAATGGACTCCCCGGCCTGGACGGTCGTCCGTGAGGTTTCCATGGAAAGCTATGAGCAAGTCGTGCACAAGGTCCGCCGCTCGATCATCGTGATCGGAGGCGCGGTCTTTCTGATCGGACTGGCAATCTACTGGCTGTGGCTGAAGAGGCGCATGCCGCAGTTTAACTCGCTTCTCGACGGGATCATCCGAATGGGCGAGGGCGACCTGGAAACGAGGAAATTCGAACCCACCTCCATCAATGAATTCAAGCGGATGCAGCAGGAGATCAATAAAACCAGCCAGGCCCTGCAGCGACAGATGGATACGATCCGCCGAATGGAGCGGGAGCAGATGGAACTGGAGAATCAGAAAAGGGAGCAGGAGCAGATTCTTCAGGAGCTGAGCACGGCCAGACAGATCCAGGAAAGTATGCTTCCGCGCATTTTCCCGCCCTTCCCGGATCGGAGTGAGATCGATGTATATGCTTCCGCGAATCCGGCAAGAGACGTAGGCGGAGACTTCTATGACTTTTTCTTCGTCGACGAGGATCATCTTTGTCTGGTCATCGCAGATGTCAGCGGCAAGGGAATCCCGGGTGCGATGTTTATGATGTTTTCCAAGAGGATCATTGAAGACTACGCAAGACAGGTGCGCAGTCCCGCCAGGATCCTGTCTATGGCAAACGAAGCGCTCTGCGACAACAACCAGGCGGGAATGTTCGTCACAGTCTGGCTCGGTATTCTGGAGATTTCTACCGGAAAGCTGACGGCTGCGAACGCCGGGCACGAGTACCCGGCTCTTCGCAGGCA
>CADCPJ010000262.1 GCA_902803245.1 uncultured Lachnospiraceae bacterium
AATCCCGTGACGCAGCAGCGGAGACAGTCCCCACTTCTGTCTTTCTCACTTAAAAGGGACATTCCCCACTGCTGTCTTTCTCACTTCAAAGGGGACAAGTCCCCACTTCTGTCTTTCTCACTTCAAAGGGGACAAGTCCCCACTTCTGTCTTTCTCACTTAAAAGGGACAAGTCCCCACTTCTGTCTTTCTCACTTCAAAGTAAAATCCGGCCTCTCGAGCGTCAGATTCGGGTTGTAGAACGGGTCCCCCGCGCTCAGCTCCTTCTGCCACCTCTCCTTGAAGACGCGCACTTCGCCAAGGAACCTGGCCTGCCGGTCCGGCGTGTCCTCATATCCCCTCGACTTCGACTCGTAGTGGCAGAACTCCGCGCCCGGCTCGTACACGATGTACTTCCCCGCCGCCGAGATCTTCATGCACAGGTCGATGTCGTTGAATGCCACGGCGAGACGCTCGTGGCAGCCGCCCACTTCCTCAAAGACAGAGCTTCTTACGAGCATGCACGCGGCAGTCACCGCGCTCACATCCTGTCGCAGGAGAATCCGGTTCTGATATCCCGCCTCCTCCGGCCCGAACTCGCGGAACGCGTGGCCCGCGATCCCGCCGTATCCGAGCACAACTCCCGCGTGCTGGATCGAGCCGTCCTCGAAGTAGAGCCTCGCCCCGACCGCGCCCACGTCCTCCCTCACAGACGCGCCGAGCATCACCTCAAGGGAATCCGGCGCGATGAGTTCCGTGTCGTTGTTTAAGAAGAGCAGGTACTCGCCCTTCGCCTCGGACGCGCCGAGATTGTTGATCGCAGAGTAGTTAAATGCCCCCTCGTAGCGGATCACCCGGACGCTTTTGTATTTCTTCTTCAGCTCCTCATACCCGGCAAATGTCTCTTCAGAGGTGCTGTTGTTCTCCACGACGATGAACTCAAAATTCCGGTAGCTGCTCTTCTCCTCGATCGAGGAGACCGCCCGGGTGAGATCGCCGATGTGGTCCTTGTTCGGTATGATGATGGATATAAGCGGCTCCCCCTTGATGCTCTCCCGCACCCGGTAAGTGCCGTCATGAGCCCCTCTCGTCACAGCGGCCGGAATCCCGATCCGCATGAGGTGGTCCCTCACGGCCCTGGCCCCCGCCGCAAATGCGTATTCCTTGGCCGCCGGGTCCGCTGCCGTGGACTCCTCCGTCCACCTCCAGTGGTAGAGAACCTTCGGGATGTGCCGGATCTCCCTCGTCTTCTCCGTGCATCGCAGGAGAAAATCGTAGTCCTGCGCCCCGTCGTATGCGGGATCGAGCTCACCCACCTTCTTCAGGAGATCGCTCCGCACCGCCACGAGGTGGCAGATGTAGTTGACGCTCGTGAGGAAATCCGGGCTGAAGTCCGGCTTGAAATTCGGCTCGCCGAGTACGCCGCCGGGGAGATACTTGTCCTCGTCCGAGTAGATCAGTTCGGTCTCCGGATGCGCGTGGATCTCCCTCGAGAGCTCGTAGAGGGCGTCCGGAGTCAGGAGGTCGTCGTGGTCGGCAAATACAATCCAGCCGCCCTCCGCCGCCGCAAGTGCCCTGTTCGTGTTTTCCGCGATCCGCAGCCTCTCATTGCTGCTGATGACTCGGATCCGGGAATCCTTTTTCGAAAATGAATCAAGAAGGCCGCGTATCGGCGAATCCGCCCCGCTTCCGTCCGAGAGAATCAGCTCAAAATTGCCGTAGGTCTGATCAAGCACCGATGAGACCATCTCCTTTAAGAGGTCCGGATCCGTGCGGTAGACAGGCACGGCAACAGAGAATTTCAGCCCGGGATCATCCGGCTCCTTCCGCTGCCTTAAAAGCTCCTCGTCACTCGTCCTGTGCTCATACGCCCAGTCGTCGTAGTTGTTGATCTCGTGGTTTTGGCCTTCCTTTTCGCGGAGGCGCGCATTGGCCTCTTCCCTCTTCGCCTCGTCAAGCTCGATCTCGAGCTTTTCGCAGGTGTAGCCTCTCGCGTCCTCCACCTCAAGGTAGAGCGGAGGGGCATCTATGGCCGCATAAGGAATGGAAATGGAGAACCCCATTTCCCGCTCCTCCGGAATTCCGAACATCTTCGCCACGTCGGGCCGCCTGTATCTTTTGACCTCCGCGGGAACCTCCACATCCTTCGAGTTCACGACGAACACGCGGTCGGAAGCGTACTCCCTGTCGAAGCACCAGCCGCGCAGGAAGAAATCGCTCTTCCTGTGGGAGATGTGGTCGATGCAGTACAGTATGCCCTTCGGGTCGCTCGGGAGGAGGGGCCTCAGCATCTGATAGGGGTCCTTCCTCTTCGCCGTGGTTCGGAGTTTCCGGTAGGCCTTCATCGGGGCCGTCTTCATCATCTGCTTTGTGACTTCATTTCTCCAGGAGAGCAGGTCCTCCTTCCTGCGATCTGCCTGCGTAAGCTCCAGGATCCTTCGGTCCCTCGCGTCGAGCTCCTTCCGCAGGAACTCCGCGCTCTCCACGTCAAGGGTCCTGTAAGTCAGATCGGCATAGAGATACTTCGCGTCCTCCGGCCAGCCGCTGACGACGAGATAAGGGTCGCCTCCGTCAAAGAGCCATCTCCTTAAGTCAAGGCGCACGCCGTCCGATGCGA
>CADCPJ010000263.1 GCA_902803245.1 uncultured Lachnospiraceae bacterium
CCGGCTTTCTTCTGCCGACAGATCCGCCAGTTCGCCGGATTCTTCATCTTTCACGTCCACAGGATCATCCCTTTTCACATCCACAGGATCATCCCTGCGGGTGTCATCCACATCACCAGTCCGCTCTGCCTCTGTAATGAGAGGCTTCTCCGGCTCTGCGGCCATGTTCTCCTGATCAGTGCCTGCCCCCTTCTGTCCGTCATCCTCAGGTTCGCCCCTGCGCATGAGCACGATCCAGCCTGCCTTCACAAGGATCCGGAGCTTTTTCTGTTTCATCTCCACAGTAATCCGGACCAGCTTCCGGAGAAAAGTCGTTTCCAGCCGGGCAACGATCCGGTTGGGATCCTTTGTCTCCGTAATGTCCCCTCCGGTGCTGATATATGCTCTGTACCGCAGCGGAACAAACAGAAGCATAAGCGTAATGGCAAGAAGCAGGCCGAGGATCACCAGGATGATGATACCGATGATTTTCAGTATTGCCAACAGAATATGCACGACTTCTTCCCCTGCTCAAATGATCGTTCAAATGATCGATCATGCCCAAACCATCGTCTACCGCGTACCCGTCAGGTATTCCCGCAGTGACGCGTCTCCCCGCGTGGCCATGCAGTCCCGCGCGATCTGCTGCACCAGCTCCACCGCCTCCATCCGGCTTCCCGCAAGCCCGACGATCATGGGTATGGTTTCCCAGAGCCCATGATAAGCCAGCGAGGAAGCTCTCCGAATATCAAGCTGGTCTCTCTCGCAGAGCGGTATGGAAAGGACCCAGATTCTCCGTGAGAACCTCTCCTCCTCCATTTCCTTCATCAGCTGACCGGCCCGGGCACGAACCGAATCAGACAGATACATGCTGCTGTACCAGTTCATGATGTTTCTCCATTCACATCTGAGTCCGCGGCGGATGACAGAAGAACCGGATCCGATTCTTCATCCGGTTCCCCGGCTGCTCCGTCAGCGGGGGATTGATACCCGCCGCCAGGACGCGCAAGCTGCTCACCGCCTGAAGAGGCAGGGGGCACCCCCACTGAAATGTACTCCAGGCCGAGTCCCTCGGAAAAATTCCTTCGGATCCCCCAGAGGCTCTTCCTCTTGAGCGAAAGGTATTCCTGATACGCTTTTTCAAGTATCATTTTTTCATTTGAAAACTTCAGCAGATGATAGGCCTCGTGATACTTGTAGTAGCCCGAGTCCACAAAGTACTCTTCCCGCTGGGGTTTGCTGTAATAACTGTCGGCCATCATCAGATACCAGTGAACATCCTTGTTTACCGTATCCTCCGGTACATGAAACGTGTATTGGCTTTTGCCGATATACTTGATGATCGTAGCCTTTACACCTGTCTCCTCCTCAACTTCCCTGAGGGCCGTCTGTGTGAATGTCTCACCCGGCTCCACCGTCCCCTTCGGAAGCACCCAGCCTTCGTACTTGTTCCGATAACTCTTGTATAAAACCAGAATCTTTCCCCGAAATATCACCACACCGCCGCAGCTTGTTGCCTCAATCATTGCAAAACCTCCGTCCTGGCGTTGTGTCTTCATGCGTCCCGGCCGGATCTGTTCGCTCAGTCCGACCCTGATAATGTGAAAATTATACGACAAAAGCACTGCGACTTCAACAGGTTATCGCTTTATACTTCTTTTCATCTTTTATGTACAGCGTTCGATTCTTTTTATCCCTTGCATTATTTCCTCTGATACTGTACTATGGGCGGGATGGCCGGCGAAGCCGGCACCCGTGAGGCATCCGTTCGGATGAACTGCTGAAGGAACACTTTCATCAGCGTTTCCCTGGCAAAACGATTTCATCAGCGTTTTCCTGAACGCAGCCTCATGCTTCACAGTAACCCATGATCATTTACAGATAACCCTGCAGATTTTCAAGAGTGGAGGTACATATGCGACATCTGATGAGTCCCCTGGACTTCTCTGTCGAAGAGCTGGACAGACTGATGGACCTGGCCAATGACATAGAAGCCAATCCCGAAAAATACGCCCACGCCTGTTCAGGAAAAAAACTTGCAACCCTGTTTTATGAACCAAGTACAAGAACGCGTCTCAGCTTTGAAGCAGCCATGCTGAATCTGGGAGGCAGTGTACTTGGTTTTTCTTCTGCCGATTCCAGTTCCGCTGCCAAAGGGGAGAGCGTTTCCGATACGATCCGCGTGATCTCCTGCTATGCCGATATCGCCGCCATGCGTCATCCCAAGGAGGGCGCGCCCCTGGTCGCCTCCATGCATTCCGGCATTCCTGTGATCAACGCCGGTGACGGCGGCCATCAGCATCCCACGCAGACACTGACAGACCTGCTGACGATCCGCTCCTTAAAGGGCAGGCTTGGCGGCATGACGATCGGTCTCTGCGGCGACCTTAAATTCGGCCGCACCGTTCACTCCCTGATCAACGCGCTGATCCGCTATCCCGATGTCAACTTCATTCTGATCTCGCCCGAAGAGCTTCGCATTCCCGACTATGTTCGCGAGGATGTCCTCCGGCGCAACCACCAGCAGTTCAAGGAGGTCATCCGTCTGGAGGATGCCATGCCTGAGCTTGATCTGCTGTACATGACCCGGGTCCAGCGGGAGCGTTTCTTCAACGAAGAAGATTACATCCGCATGAAGGATTTCTATATTCTGGACAAAGCAAAAATGGAACTTGCCCGGGAGGACATGATGGTCCTTCACCCGCTTCCCAGAGTCAATGAGATCTCTGTGGAGGTCGACTCTGACCCGAGGGCGGCGTATTTCAGGCAGGCACAGTATGGTGTGTATATCCGCATGGCACTCATTCTCACACTTCTGGAGGTGACAGTATGTTAAATGTAGGACAGCTCAACACCGGTGTCGTTCTGGACC
>CADCPJ010000264.1 GCA_902803245.1 uncultured Lachnospiraceae bacterium
ATTTCCGGTGTCCGGCCTCAGCGCTTCCACTTGTCGCAGAGGGATATGATCTGGTCGGCAAATCTCGCCAGTTCCTTGTTCGGAAGCCCTTTGCTCGCATGAACCACGCTCTCGAGCATCTGCGCGGCATTAAGCAGGCGGTTGTAAACGCCCTGAGCCTTGAGCCCGCCCTTCGACATAACGGGATTGCCCTGCGCGTCCTTCCTGACAAACGGAATTCCGGTCGTCTCCTTCAGGCAGACATTCTGAGTCAGGTCCCAGACCGTCCCAGAATACGGCGCGTAGGCGTCAAGCCCAAGCTTCTCGTGAAGCAGATCCGCGAAGATATCCGTGATGTGGTCCTCGCCGTGGACGACAAACACTTTCTTCGGCTTCTCCTTAAAGCCCTCAGCCCAGTGAAGGAGCCCGCTCTGATCCGCATGCCCGGAGATGCCGCGCAGAGAGCAGATCTCCGCTGCCACTTTCACTTTCTCTCCAAAGAGCGTCACTTCCTCCGCCCCCTCTATGAGCGAGCGGCCGAGCGTACCGTGGGCCTGGTATCCGACGAAGAGGATCGTGGCCTCGGGCCTCCACAGATTGTGTTTCAAATGGTGCTTGATGCGGCCCGCCTCGCACATCCCGCTGGCGGACAGGATCACCTTCGGTCCCTGGATCTCATTGATCTCCCTCGATTCGTCCGTGGTGAGCGCCAGGTTCAGGTTCGGGAAGGAGATGGGATTGATACCCCTTGCGATCATGGCCGCCGCTTCCTCATCGAAGCAGTCCAGCGTGTGCTCGGTGAAGATGCCCGTCGCACGCACGGCGAGCGGGCTGTCGACGTAGACCGGGAAGCGGTCATGTCCCTGGACGAGGCCTCTCTCCTTGATCTGGCGGATGAAATAGAGCATCTCCTGTGTCCTGCCCACCGCAAATGACGGAATCACGACATTTCCGCCCCTGTCAAAGGTGCGCTGAAGGACCTTCGCGAGCTCCTCCGCATAGTCTCCCCTGTCTTTTTCATGGTTCCGGTCTCCGTAAGTGGACTCGATCAGCACGTAGTCCGCGCTCTCAATCCGCCTCGGATCATTGAGGATCGGCTGATCCGTGTTCCCGATGTCCCCCGAGAAGACAATCTTTGTCTCCCTGCCTTCCTCCTCAGCCCAGACCTCGACAGCAGACGAGCCGAGCAGATGTCCAACGTCCGTGAAGCGGATCTTCAGCCCGTCCGCGACCTGGGTGATCTGGTCATATTCGCACGGAATAAAATGTTCCAGCATATGGACCACATCCGTCGTCGTGTACAGCGGGACATAAGGGGCCTCGCCTTTTCTCTGGGCTTTCCGGTTGCGCCACTCCGCTTCAAACTCCTGGATGTGCGCGGAGTCGCGGAGCATGATGTCACACAGGTCGCAGGTGGCCCGGGTCGCATAGACCTCGCCCCGGAAGCCCTGTGTTCCGAGGACAGGAAGAAGACCCGAGTGGTCGATGTGGGCGTGGGTGACAAAGATGTAATCGATCTCTCCGGCACTTATGGGGAGGGATTCATTTTCATAAATGTTCCGGCCCTGCTCCATGCCATAGTCAACAAGAATCTTTTTTCCGGCCGCTTCAAGAAGGTGGCAGCTGCCAGTCACTTCATGGTCCGCGCCGATAAACGTGAGCTTCATGAGGAACCCTCCTTGCGTTTTTCTTACCATGTAGTATATCATATTCTTAGGCAAATGTGTCAGGTTTGCCCGAAGCAGCAATCCTTTAAGCAGGCATTTTTTACATATCAGATCACAAAAAAGATGACAATGGGGGCTGCCCCTTTGTCACCTTGCCACAAGGAGATATCTCTATGAAAAAAATCGTTCTTACCGGAGGAGGAACCGCCGGACACGTAACTCCGAACATCGCTCTTCTGCCCCGACTTAAGGAACTCGGATATGAGATCTCTTACATCGGTTCCTACGACGGCATCGAGAAAAAACTGATCGCGGATTACGGCATTCCCTACAAGGGCATCGCCACGGGAAAGCTCCGCAGGTATTTTGACCTCAAGAACCTGTCCGACCCGGCCCGCGTGATCAAGGGCTTTTTTGAGGCGCGCTCGGCCCTCGCAAAGATCCGCCCGGACATCGTCTTCTCCAAGGGAGGATTCGTCTCCGTCCCCGTGGTCCAGGCGGCAAAGGCCCTTCACATCCCGGTGATCTGCCACGAGTCGGATATGACTCCCGGGCTCGCCAACAAGCTCTGCTTTCCGATCGCGGCAAAGATCTGCTGCAATTTCCCGGAGACCGTCGCCATGCTCCCTGAGGGCAAAGCGGTCCACACGGGCACGCCGATCCGAGCAGAGCTGCTTAGCGGCGACCGGAGAAGAGCAGCCGAGTTTACGGGACTTGACAGCATGAGGCCCTGCCTCATGGTCATCGGCGGTTCCCTGGGCGCCCAGGCTGTAAATGAGGCAGTCCGCGAGGCACTGCCGGAGCTGCTCCCCCATTTCCAGATCATCCACCTGTGCGGAAAAGGGAAAATGGACAATTCAAAAGAAGGAATCAAGGGCTACGTCCAGTACGAATACATCAAGGACGAGCTCCCGGATCTCTTCGCCCTCGCCGACGTGGTGATCTCCCGGGCAGGCGCCAACGCGATCTTTGAGCTTCTGGCCCTCAAAAAGCCGAACCTCCTCATCCCGCTCTCCGCGAAGGCGAGCCGCGGCGACCAGATCTTAAATGCCGAGTCCTTCAGGAAGCAGGGCTTCTCCGCCGTGCTTGAGGAGGAAGAAGTCACGACGGAAACTCTTACGGAGGCTGTCAAAAAGCTCTGGGAAGAGCGCGAGACATATAAGAAGGCAATGGCCGGGAGCCGCATGACGGACGCGGTCGGGATCATCACGGGGCTCATCGAGGAGACGGCTGCAAAGTAAAAAAGCGGCCTCCTCGAGAAAACGGCTGCAAAGTAAAAAAGCGGCCTCCTCATGCGTAGGAGAGCCGCTTTGTGCCGGACAGGTTATGACGGACTTTGGAGATCACAAAGAGACACGCGGGGATGATGTAGAGGTCCGCTGCGATCCACGCCGCCGGATCCGCGAGGCAGATCGCCCCGAAGCCGTGATCCGAGACCAGGAAAACCACAACCCCGATTCTCGCGAACATCTCCATGATGCCCGATATGACGGACCATCCGGAGTATCCGAGTCCCTGCACTATGATGCGGTTGACATTGAGAAGACCGAGCGCCCAGTAGAAGTAGCCGGCCATGTGCAGATAGAGCGCCGCTGCATCGAGGATCTCTCCCTCCGATGCGGGGAGGAAGATCAGGCATAACTGCCGTCCGAAGAATATGAGGCAGGCTCCCGCAATCACCCCATAGACAACCACAACGGCCGTTCCGATCCGATAGCCCTGGCTGATCCGCTCGGATTTCTGCGCGCCGTAATTCTGGCTGCAGAACGTCGCGGCCCCGGTGGCAATGGCGTCGAA
>CADCPJ010000265.1 GCA_902803245.1 uncultured Lachnospiraceae bacterium
GTCCCAGCTGTCATTTTTCCAATCTTATAGCCCTGACTGTCACACTTCTCTCACAGAACCCCATCCGCGTCCCTTAAGTCTCTCGTCCCCTCCGGCGCATATCCCTAAAGTCCCATATTTCTCTCATGTCCCATTTTTCTCTCATGCCCCCATACTTCTCTCATGTCCCATATTCCTCTCATGTCCCATATTCCTCTCATGTCCCTATATTACTTTCATGTCCCATACTTCTCTCATGTCCCATGTTCCTCTCAAATCACCATTGTTGTCTTTATCTCTTGACACCGCTGTACCTAAGGACTACATTCTACTACGATCCGCAAAAATCCTCCATTCACAGAACATTAAGCTTTCATTAAAGGCATTAAGAAATACTATGTCAGAAAAACGCGAAAACGGCAGTATCTGGTCCTATTTTCCGGTGACCCTCGCCGCGGCAGTTTTCTGCTGCGTGCTCTGGGGCAGCGCAACCCCGGCCATCAAGATCGCCTACGAGCTCTTTCAGATCGGCCCGGAGGACACGGCCTCCCGGATCCTCCTCGCAGGAGTCCGCTTCATCATCGCGGGAGTCATGACCATCGTCTTCGGCTCCATCGCCAAGAGAAAGCTGCTGCTTCCCAAAAAGACTTCCTTCAAATACATCGGGATCCTCGCCCTCTTCCAGACCGTCGGGCAGTACTATTTCTTCTTCATGGCGCTGGCCCACACGACGGGAGTGAGGGGCTCGATCATCAACGCGTCGGGCAATTTCCTCGCCATTTTGTGCGCGGCATATGTGTTCCGCCTCGAAAACATGACGTGGAAGAAGTTCCTCGGCTGTGCGGTCGGTTTCGCGGGAATCATCATGATCCTCGGCGGGATCAGGGGACTTGCAAGCGGAGGCGCGGTCTCCTTAAAGGGCGAGGGCGCCATGCTGATTGCGGATGTCTTCTACGCCCTCTCCGGTTGCTGCATCAAGCTCTTCTCGCGGGACGAGGACCCGGTGGCCTTGAGCGGATACCAGTTCCTCTTCGGCGGTATCGCTCTCGCACTCATCGGCCTCGCCATGCACGGAACGCTCGTATTTTACAGCCCAGCCTGTGCCGCCGACCTCATCTATATGGGCTTCATCTCCGCCGGCGCTTACACCATCTGGGGGATCCTCCTTAAGTACAACCCGGTGAGCCGCGTCTCCATCCTCGGATTCCTCAATCCGGTGATGGGCGTGCTCCTCTCCGCCCTCTTCCTCGGCGAGAACAGGGAGGCCTTCTCCGCGAAAGGGCTCTTCGCCCTCTGCCTCGTCTCCTTAGGGATCGTCATCGTCAACTACGAGAGGAAGCGCTGATCAGGAAAAGGTGACAGTGGGGACAGTCCCCATTGTCACCTTTTTACAAAGATTTAACTTGACAGCACATTTGACAGCGAATAAAAAGCCCCGCCGTCACAATCCGATGTGACAGCGGGGCCTTTCCTGCAGTCAATCCTCATCCAGCACCTTGTACGTAAAGAAGTCGAAATCGGCCGTCTTCGCGTGAAACACCCTGTCCGCACAGGTGATGCCCACCATCGTCCCGGTAAATTCGCCGTACCTGCAGTACTCGTCCGAGAAGCGGGAGGTATCAAAGACCTGCCCTATGCGCCTGTAGTTCTCCCCGTCCTCGCTGAAGGAGAAATACGAACTCCTGCCGTCGATATTCAGCCGGAAACAGATCTCCCCCTCCCCAACCGCCCGGCGGGTGTCAAGGAACTCGGTTCTGACGCCGTTTTCCAGGCGGATGATCGAGACTGCACTCTGTCCGAGGGTGTCCGAGTGATATTTCCTGAGGAACACGTAATTCATATTGTCATAATACATGATGAGCCCGGCGCTGTGCTGATGGATCTCCGGGTGGAAGTCCATCTTCGTCGTGATCTCCGCGTGAAGCGACGTGAGCTTCCTGCACAATATGCTCGTCTTGTTGAGGCTCGTCCTCGACTCCTGCCCGCGCATTCTCAGGTATCCGGGCCTTGCGGTCAGGTCCGTAAACGTCTCCGGCATGATCCGGGGAGCGTACCATCCGAGGCGGAGAGAAGGCCCGTCAAAGTCGTCGCGCTCCGGGATAAGCGGGACCGGGCAGTTCTCAAGGTGCGGTTCCTCCACCTCGATCTTCGCGAGGTTAGTGCCGTCCGCCATGCGGAGCCAGCCGTCGTCCGTCCAGCACATCTTCTGGATGGCCGTCTCCCGCCCCAGCGTGCAGCGCAGTTCCGGCACAAACGGCCTCGACGTCAGGTGCACGAGATAGGTCTCCCCGCCCGGCGTGGTCACATAGCTCCCGTGCCCTGACTTCTGCAGCACGGAATCCGGATTGAAGTATTTCGGCTTCAGATGATCCGGGTCCGCCCTCTCGTTGGATTCGTTTGGCGAGGAGGTCACGATCGGGTTTTTCGGGTCCCGCTCATAGGGACCGTCCACCGACCGGCTCCTGCCCATGGTCACGCAGTGGTTGTACCCCGTTCCGCCCTCGGCGCACATCAGGTAGTAGTATCCGTCTCTCTTCGTAAGGTGCGGGGCCTCGATGCAGCCCCGGTCCGTTCCGCCCCTCCACACGCGCTTCGGGTATCCGACGATTCGCTCCGATTTCGGGTCGTATTCCGCGAGGCAGATCGCGCCCGGCTTCTCGTAGCCCTCCCGGGTCTCCCAGTCCAGCGACACCACGTACTTTCGCCCGTCGTCGTCATGGAAGATCGAGGCGTCAAAGCCCGCGGAGTGCAGATAGACCGGTTTGCTCCATGGCCCGCGGATGTCCTTCGACCTCATCACGAAGTTGTCGCAGTCGAAGTACCGCGCGTTCATGGAGTTCATGCACCCGTAGACCACATAGAACATGTCCTCCGCTTCCGAATACGTGAGGCAGGGCGCCCACAGTCCTTTCGAGGAGGGCAGTTTTTTGAGATCCACTGTTTTCCCGCTCGTGATGGCGTGGGAGATCAGCTCCCAGTGCTTCAGATCGCGGGAGTGGTAGATCGGGAGTCCCGGCATCCACTCGAATGTGGACACCATGATGTAGTAATCCTCCCCCTTGCGGCAGATGCAGGGATCGGGGTTAAATCCGGGTATGATCGGGTTTTTTATCATGTCGTTTCCGTATCATCCAGTCCCTATGAGAATGGCTGGATTATCCCTTTCTCCTTTGATGAGGGGTGAACATTTTTAAGAGCATCACTCTTCTTCCAGCGCGAGCACGGCCCAGTCGGCAAGCGCAATCTCATCGCCCTTCCCGTACTTCACCCCGCTGATCAGATCCACCGCACTCTCATACGGGCAGATCCACTTCTCCTTTTCCTCGCTGAAGTGAAGAACGTAGTGCACAGTCCTTCCGGCAGCATTCGTTCCGCTCCGGATCACGACCGGGAAGGAAGTCTCCCCGTCCGCGCGGAGGCGGGAAACGGCGGGGATACTCTTAAGCACATCGAGGAGGACGGACTTGTCGAGGTACGCCCCGATGTACCAGGCCTCGCCGCTGCCGCACGCGTTTTTCGTCACTGCGGCGTAATTCCCCCAGTACCTGTGCTCGTAGGGAAGCACGCACTCCGCTCCGTTTGGAACAAGAAGTTCCGCGAAGTACCTGCACTCCTTCCCCCCGGCAAGAAGCCGGTCCGGCTCCACAAACTGCTGATAGGACATCCCGAAGACTTCCGTCAGGCCGTGGGGCTGTCTGTCGCTGTACACGGCGGCGTCCCGGTTGCAGAAGAAGGCCTTGAAGGTGCTGATCAGCGTGCCGCCCTTTTTTACAAATGATGCCAGCTCTTCGATCAGCCGCTCCTCCGCCAGGTAGAGCGCAGGAGTCAGGATCACTTCATACCGGGAAGTGTCGAGGGCCGCCGCGTGCACCACGTCGCACTCCACGTTCAGCTCGTAGAGGGCGTCGTAGAGCCAGCGGACCACATCGTTGTAGCTTAAATCCCGGTCGATCGGGAACCACTTGAATGCCGTGAGGGAGGCGTTGTCGACGACGATGGCGGCGCGGCGCTTTTTCCGGATCACCAGGCGGCCGCTGCCCGCTGCCTTCCATGCCGCCCCGATCCTGCAGGCTTCCAGGTACACCGGGTTCTCCTCCATGTCATGGCTGAGGAGTCCCTTCCAGAAGGTCTCGTACCCGTTGTGAACGGAGTGCCAGTTCCAGTACTCCACGCCAATAGCGCCGCTCGCGAGATGGCTGAAGGCCTGGAGCGTAAGCTGCCCGGGATAGGGCGTCCACTGCTTGAAGGCCTGGGCCTCCGTCTCGAGGATGATGTAGGGCTCATCAAGAAGCGGGCGAACCGCATCTCCGCCAAACGCGATCTCCTTGCCGGTGAGACAGCTCTCGGTCGGGTGATAGATGTCCGCGCCCATGAGCGTCACGGCATCTTTGGCCTCAAAATGATCGATGTCCGGCTGCACGCCGTAGGAGTAGCCGTCCTGGGCGACATCGGCTCCAAACTTCCTCCACTCGAAGTCGAAATTGTGGGTGATGAACTGGTCCGGCCGGATGTACTCCCGGACGATCTCCGACTGCCACTTGAGGAAGTCCGCCGCCTGCGTCCTCTGGTATTTCTCAAATTCCCCGGCGAGGGAGCCGTTGCAGCAGCCCCGCATGTCCGGAAAGTCCTCCCACCGGTGAACCGCGTTGCTCCAGTAATTGAGCCCGAACGCCTCATTCATCGCCTCGGGAGTGACAAAGCGCTTCTTCAGATGCCGAAGGAATCCTTCCTGCATCTCCCGGCCGTAATTTCCGTAGTGCTTCGTCTCGTTGTCGAGCTGAAAGCCGATCACGCATTTCCAGGGGGCTGTAAACTCCGCGAGCTTCCGGATGATCCTCTCTGCGTGAAAGCGGTATGTGGGATTCAGGATGTTGATGAGCTGCCTGTGCCCGTAGCGGGACTGCCCTTCCTTCGTGAGGACCATGACCTCGGGGTCCTTCTTCGCAAGCCACGCGGGCACGGCATACGTCGGCGTTCCCACGATCACCTGCATGCCGAACTCCTCCGCCGTCTCCAGAACCTTCTGCACATAGGAGAAATCGAAGACTCCGTCCTCGGCCTCCTCCGTGCTCCAGGTGGACTCCGCGATGCGCACGGTATTCATGCCGCATTTCTTCATCATCTCGAAATCCTTCCCGATGCGGTCCTCCCGCATATATTCCGGATAGTACGCCACGCCGTATATCAGTCGATCCATATCTGTCCCTCTCTCGTATTCTTCTTTTGTTCACATGCCCGCCGCATGCGGGGCGGCGCCCCGATGGCAGCGCCTTTAAGAGCCGCACTTACTTATGCTGCAGCAAATGGTCCGGCACTCACTTATGCTGCAGCAAATGATCCGGCACTCAATTATGCTGCAGCAAATGATCCGGCACTCACTTATGCCCGGATAATAGCCGTCGAGATTGACGACGGATAGAGCACCGCCGCCGCCTCCATCCCGTCCATGCGGATCACGGCCGGTTCATTCTCCCCGCTCCTGTTCAGCAAAAAGAGAGCGATGCTCCCGTCGGGCCGCTTCCACGCGGTCGCCTTCACGGACTCCGAGTACCTGGTCACCGCAATTCTCCTCGATCCCGGAAGAAGCGGCCCGCTCACGTGCTCGAAGTATTTCTGGAGGAGCTGCGGCATCAGCTTTC
The DNA here is from genome assembly GCA_902803245.1 of uncultured Lachnospiraceae bacterium. Taxonomy (GTDB): domain Bacteria; phylum Bacillota; class Clostridia; order Lachnospirales; family Lachnospiraceae; genus Chordicoccus. The sequence goes on from CADCPJ010000265.1 coordinate 5,619, forward strand.
CCGCTCCCCTGTCATATAAAAACGGCGCGAGGCAGTAGTTCCCGGTATAGTTCGGACCGCCCATCTCGTCAAGGAGCAGATTCCAGTCGTAAAATGCGACGACTCCGTGAGCGAGGTCACCGATCAGCTCCTCCCCAAGCGTCTGGGCCGCCGCTGCAGCGTCCTCCCTGTCATATTTCGAAAATTCCACGCAGTTCTCGGAGATAATCAGCTTCTTGTCGGGGAAGCGCTCGCGGCAGAGTGAGAGAGCCTCGAAATGGCTGCCGCTGTACCAGTGGCAGGCGGCCCCGGCGATCATCGGGGAAGTCTCCTCGTCGATGATGTCCCGCATCCACTCGTAGACCCGCTCCTTGTTGTGATCCCACAAAAAGACCTCGATGTCCTGAAAGCCGTGCCTCTCCATCGCAGGCCGCATGAAATCCCTTAAGAAAATCTTCTCATCCTCCGCCGAATAGACGCAGGAGTCCCACTCTTGAGCCGCTTTCGGTTCATTCTGCAGGGAAATGCGCGCTACGAAAAAACCTGCCTTCCGGAATTCCTCAATGTAGCGGCACAGGTACTCCGCAAAGAAGGCGCGGTACTCCTCCTTCAGCGCTCCGCCTCTCTCCCGCTTCCCGTTTGTCTTCATGAACGCGGGCGGGGACCAGGGCGAGAGCATGAGGGGGATCTTCCTGCCCGCATGCTTCTCGGCGTCGCGCAGCATCGGAAGGATGTACTGCAGGGGACGGGCGGTGGAGAAGCTCTTCATCTCCGAATCTCCGGGATCGGACATCGCCTCGAACTGCCCGAGCGAGAAGTCGCAGCTGTCCAGGGGAACCCGGAGAAACTGATAGTTCATGCGCTCCGGAGAGAAGTATGCCTCCATGAGGGCGTTCTTCTCTTCCCCGCTCATAAGAGAGTAGATGTAGGCCGCACTGTCGGTGACCGCGCCTCCGAATCCCTCGAAGGTCTCATATTCGGCCTCAGGGTAGAGATTGATCACCTTGTTTTCTGTCCGGGAGTTCTCCTCAAAGAGAATCTTCCGGCGAATCACCTGGTCATAGCCGCCCAAACCGAAGGTGGTCCGGATCTCCATCACCGGAATGTTTCCTGTTGTCATCTTTCCATTACCTCCGATTGATTTTATGGTCACTGCTGAATCGCCCAAAGCTTCCAAGGGCGCTCCGCTTCCCTTCACTTGTCCCGCCACTCCGCATTTCTCTCGTCCTCCAGGGCCTTGTCGTCGTCGGACATGTACTTTCGAAAGACGTCCTCCAAAATATCCGACTGCCACAGCGCTGCCGCCGAAGGGACGATGATGATGAGGGGAAGGAAGAGATAGATGACGATCCCTCCGCCCGCAAGGATGAGGAGGACCAGCAGGGACTTAGGGAAATTGAGGATCGCGATCAGCGCGCAGTTTTTGAGCGTCACGCCGATCCGGTCCTCAAAGCGGGCGATGTAAGGGAAGACGTACCCGCCCCACATGATCAGAAGGGCCGCAAGCAGTATGAAGAAAATATTGAGGGCAGCCGTGACAGGCGAGTTCTCCATGACTTTCACCACAAAGACCAGGTCGCCGATCAGGACGGCCCCTATCGCCATAAAGATGAGCCAGGTGAGCGTCGCCTGTTTGAAGTTCTTCTTAAATGAGCCGAAAAACTCCGTCCACAAATACCCGCGGCTGTGGCGGTTCACCTTGTTCACAGTGTAATAGAGCGCGGAGAAGGACGCACCCATCGTAAAGACGGGAACGGAAGACAGGAGAAAGATCATGCTCAGAATCAGCAGATCCGTTATCTTGTCCAGCGTCCCGAAAAGCGCTCCCTTTGTCTCACCAAACCGACTCATACATGCTGCCCTCTTAAGATCAGTCGATCCTATCCCCCCTCCCGGAAATGCGGCGGCGGGAATAAGTCCCAATTGTCATCTCTTTGAAAATGTTCAGCACCCCATAGTCAAAGGGCGCCGTTTCGTAGAAAAGGCCGCCACAGCCTTGTTCTGCCTGTGACAGCCTTTTTATTTGTTCCGTATAGCCTTAAAGATCAGCCCTCAAGGCCTGCGAGGTACTCGTCGAGCTGGCGCTGAGCCTCTTCGACGATGCGGTCGATGCCGGCATTCTTCATCTGGGTCTTGTAGTCCTCAAGGCCCTTCTCCTTGTCGACATAGCCGAGCTCGAGCGGCCATCCGTACTGCTGGCGGACGTTCTGGCAGTTCGCGATCTCAGTTGTCACGTTCGTGGTATCAAATACAAATCCTGTGAAGCGCTCTGTGCCGACGCCTTCCTGGATCTGGTCTTCCCACTCGTGGCGGACGGTGTCGTAGTACTCGGGGACGCCGGCCTGGTTGCGGTTCAGCTCCATCGTGCGGACCGCCCAGCAGGCGTTCGTCTGATAGAGGTCCGGATCGAGGATCGTGAACTGGCCTTCGTCGTTCAGCTCATAAGTTGTGCCGAGGATGCCGTAGAAGAAGTTGTCATAGGCCTCCTGGTCGGTGGTCAGAAGATTCCAGAGCGCAAGAGCTCTCTCAGGATTCTTCGCCGTCGTCGGGATGACGAGGCAGTCCTGCGTGTAAGGAAGGTGCGCGATATCCTTGGTCATCGGAGCGTAGCGGAAGTCCCACTCGGGATGGATGACGCAGAGATTGGACCATGTGTCGATATTGTGGAAGCGGAGAGCCGCCTTGCCGTTCTGTGTCTTGGTGGAATCCGTGTCGGACAGAGCACTCATGGACCAGAAGCCCTTGCTGCTCCAGCGTGCGCACATATCCACGAAGTCGCCGAAGGTCGGGTCGTCATAGACCGGGAATACGGTCGGGTGCTCCTCGGAGGGATCGTAGAAGATATAGCGGTTGCCGGAGTCGATCTCAAAGTTGCCCTGGAATCTCTCCCACTGCAGAGAGAGCTCGACGTTGCCCTGATACAGATCGATGACTTCGAGCTCGGGGTGGTTCGCCTTGATGAAGTCGCCATACGCCTCGATCTTCTCCCATGTGTCGAGCTGGCCTTCGATGCCTGCCTCATCGGCGATGTCGCCGCGGTAAATCGGGCCGTAAGTGATGTAGGTCGGAAGCAGGGTCGGAACCGCATAGAGCGCGCCGTCGATCGTAGCCTGCGCAAGAGCGGAGTCGGACTGCATCGCGTAGTTGTCCGGAGCATAGGTCGGAAGCAGCTCGGACAGATCCTTGAATGCGCCGCGGCGGGCCAGGTTCGCGAAGTTCAGCCATGTCGCGCAGTAGGCCATGTCAAACTGTTCGCCCGAGGAATAGAGCATCGGATACTTGTTGGCGTACTCCGCCCAGCCGATCCAGTTGATCTTCAGCGTGCAGTTCAGCTTGTTCTTGAAGTACTCGTTCATATTCGCATCGACGATGTCCTGTCCCGCAGGCCTGTCGCTGACGACGTACATAACCAGCTCGACTTCCTCAGATGTGTCGACCGCATCGGCCGCGTGAACAGCCGTGCCAAACGTCCCGGTCAGCATTGCTGCCGCGGACGCCATGGCGAGAAATCTCTTAAGTCCTTTTCTCATACAATCCTCCTTTGCAGTGTGTGAAAATGTTGCGTTGCGCGCCCGTCCGTTCATTTTAAGATAAGCGCAGGTGAAAAGTTGATTGGTTGCAATTCTCTATCCTGCCCCGAAAGAGAGCCCTTCCGGGACAGTTCGATACATTGTTTGGGAGCCCCTCAGCCCTTGACCGATCCGACGGCGATACCTGCGATGAAGTAGCGCTGCACGAACGGGTAGAGAATCAGGATCGGGCCCGTGGCGACCACTGCCATCGCAAGCTTCAGAGAGTTGGAGGGCAGGTTCTGCACCTGGATGCCCGCCTGCGAGGCGATGGCTGCCAGCGCCTGCGTCTGCTGCTGAATCGCGTAGAGCATGTACTGCAGCGGGTACTTCGCCTCGGTCTTCATATAGAGCATCGCGTTGTACCAGTCGTTCCAGTAGCCGAGAGCCAGGAAGAGGCCGATGGTCGCAAGCCCCGACTTGAGGAGCGGGAGGATGATCGTGAAGAAGATCCTCCACTCACCGGCGCCGTCCAGCTTCGCCGACTCCACCAGCGCAAACGGGATCGTGTTGACGAAGGTCCTCATGATGAGCAGGTAGAAGACGTTGAACATGCCGGGCAGGATGAGCGCCCAGAGGCTGTCCTGCAGTCTCAGATAGCGGATGTAGAAGATGTAGGTGCTGACCATGCCGCCGTTAAAGAGCGTCGTAAAATAGAAGAAGAAGGACAGCGCGTTCCTGTACTTGAAGTCCTTGCGGCTGATGACATATGCCGTGAGAGCCGTGAGCAGGAGCCCGAGGAGCGTTCCGACCGCCGTGATCAGGATCGACACGCCGTATGCGCGGACAATTCTCATGGGCGTCTTGAAAATGATGTTGTACGCCTCCAGTGAGAACTCGCCCGGCCAGAGCGAGAAGCCGTTGAAGCGGATCCACTGCTCGGACGTGAAGGAGCCGGAGATCAGGAGAAGGAACGGAATGAGGCAGATGAGCGCCACTAAGATCACCACTGTGTAGCAGATCACGTAGAACACTTTTGAAGAGCCGCTGAGCCGGATCTTGCTGCTGCTGATGCCGGAGGATTCGAGATCTTTTGAAGATGCCATTTTGTCATATCCTCCTTTCCGTCAGAACAGTGCGTACTCTTCGTCTACGCGCTTCACGATGGCATTCACGACCATGATGATGACGAAGCACAGGACGGACTGGTAGAAGGTCGCTGCGGATGTCATGCCGATGTCCGGATTCGTGACCAGGGAGCGGAAGACGTAAGTATCGATAACGTCAGTTGCGTTGTAGAGCTGCCCGTTGAGACCGATGATCTGGTAGAACATCTCGAAGTCACCGCGCAGGATGCGGCCGACCTGGAGCAGGATCATGGTGACAAGAGTCGGACGGATCGACGGAATCGTGATGTAGCGGATTCTCTGGAAGATTGTCGCGCCGTCGATCGCTGCGGCCTCATTGATCGCATCGTCGATGCCGGTGATCGCCGCGATGTAGATGACCGAGTTGTAGCCGGTCCATTTCCATGCATTAAACGCGCAGATAATAAACGGCCATGCGCCGGGCATCTGGTAGAAGTTGATCGGAGTGCCTCCCGTGGCCTTCACGATCGTGTTGATGAGACCCGTCTCGTAGTTAAAAATGCTGAACACGAAGACTCCGACCACGACCCATGAGATGAAATACGGGAGCAGGATGATGGTCTGGGAGACCTTCTTGACATACTTCCGGTGGATCTCCGTGAGGAAGATCGCAATGATCACAGCGAGAAGCTGGGATGTAATCAGGTTTAAGAGGTTGTAGAGTATCGTGTTCCTCGTGATCAACCAGCCGGTGCCGGAGCTGAAGAGGAACTTGAAGTTGTTGAGTCCGTTCCACGGGCTGCGGAACACACCCAGGTCATAGCGATAATTCTTGAACGCGAGTACGAGACCGCTCATCGGCAGGTACTGCATGACGAGGACAAGAATGATCGCCGGTGCTGCCATGGCAAAGAGCGCTTTGTTTCGCTTGAATTCAGCGACAAATCCATTTTTCTTCGTGTGAATCACCTCCAGTTATTTTTGTAAAAAGCTTGTGAAAATTTTTAGAAAACTGATGGAAATGGTGTGATATTTCGTGCAGATAGCAATATCATATCATATTTCTGCACCCTTGTCTCGTCAAATCCGCCATTATCAGACAGGTTTGGGAAGATTATTTGCAGCATTTGTCAAAAAGCAGGGTTTTGACAGTCACAGATCCTTCGCGGCACACGACTTTGACCTGGCAGTCTTCTCCTTCCGGGATGATTCCCGCCAAAAAACGGGCAAATCCGCCTCCGGGCGGAATGTCCAAAGTCCCGGACAATCCTCTTCCCATGACCTCAAGGACCGCGCCGCCTCTGCTCTTTGCCACCAGCTCCAGTTTCTCGGGAGACGCAAGCTCCCGGATCGCGTACGAGGCAAAGTCTCCCTCGTCCAGCTGAAGATTGAGATGCGGCCAGTCGCCGTACTTCGGGGGTCTTCCCCCTCCCGCAAATGCGAATCCCGGGGACTCATAAGGCGTAAAGCCCTCCTCATAGACGAAGTGCATGCGGTCCTCGCGGCGGTATCCCGAGAACACGGAGTACGGCCATTTTCCCTTGAACGACTCTCCCGCTCCGGGAAGCATATCGTATCCCACGGCAGGAACGAGAACCTTTCCTCTCCTCAGCACGGCGTCCGCGCGGTGCTCGTGGAGTGAGCAGTTCCGAAAGCGGACGTTCTCGAGGTACTGATCGAAGACTGCCTTGCTCATGGCGTAGGAGGGCTTTGGGCCGCCCTTCTGCGCGTACGCGCAGATCTTCTCCATTCCCTCAGGGAGACGGTAAGTGCACAGCGTCGCTGCGTCGGCGCCTTCCACCGCTTTGTGGCACCAGATATTGACGCCGATGCGGTGCTCGCGGAGCATTTCGTAGAGGACTGTCATGTAGCGGCTGCTGCCGCCGGTCTCTCCCATCCAGACCGGGACGTTCAGTTCCTCCCTGGCCGCCAGCATATATCCGAGTGCCCCGAGATCCGGGAGCGTCTCGTACATGTGCATGGTCAGAACCCAGTTGTGGAAGCCCGGGTCCATGTCCGGCCGGAAGATGTCCGTCCGGGAGGCGAAGCGGTGCCCCTGAAGGAAGATCATGTGCCTTGTATCAATGCGGCGGATTCGTGCGATGGTCTCATCGTAGAAGCGGACCAGCTCAGGAAGAAGGCAGTCGTGGGCGGGAAGCGCGAGCGGCTCATTTAAGAGCTCGTATCCGGCCACCACCGCGCGGTCTTTATATCTCCTCGCGAATTCCTCCCACAATAGGATCGTCCTCTCCCATCCTTCCGCGTCCGTGTAGAGGTGGGGCTGGTTGTCCACGCCGTCGTCGCACCCGATGGCGCTCTGCCCGGCAGCTGCGGCATGCATGTCGAGGATCACGTAGATCTCCCGTTCCTCGCAGATATCCAGCAGGTCATCAAGGATCGCAAAGGTCTCCCCATCGTAAGAGATCCCCTCTTCCTCCTTGAGAAACGCAGCCGCTTTCAGCGGGAGGCGGACAGAATTCATTCCGATGGACGCGAGGTGCTCTATGTCCTCTCTTCCGAAGTAATTGCGGTAGAACTTCTTCCAAAACCCGTCCGCATAGTCCCTGCCGCAGGTCTCAATGATGATCTGGTTGATGGACCTCCCGCGGTCCATCCCCTCCGCCCGCATGAAAGTCCTGAATTCCGACCCGAACGCGGAGGAGCCGAAAAGGAATCCCTCCTGGTTCATCCAGTTCCCGATGCCGTAGCCGGTCAGGAGAACTTCCCCGCCGTCCTCGCGGCAGATGCGGGTGCCGTGGGCCTTAAGAAACTGCATCGTTTTTCTCCTTCCAAAACCTGGTTCTGTAAGCCGATTTACTGTTTCCGGACGTCTAATTCGTATATATTTTAGCGATCCATGGATGGCCGATAAATCAGATTTATTGTATAATTATCATAAATCTTGTTATTTTACTGCGGAAGCCGCACAGAAAAATCCCTCAAGGAGGAGCCGTACATGAAACCGGGCATTGTCCCTTATTTTACAGCCAGATCCTTAAAGACGAGCGTGCGCTGTTATCTGCGCGAAGATCTGTCGGAAATCAATACCGCAGGCCTCGTGACGGACATCCAGGATGAGCCCTACAGTTCTCATCTCGCCCGTTCCGAGGCGGCGGCAGGAGTCACCCCGGGCATGCCCGTCATACTCTCCGTGGAGGGGGCATTTGCCTATTCCCTTATAGTGAGCGGCAGGTATCTCTATATAATCGGCCCGGCGCGCTTCCTGGAGGCGGTGTACTTCTCCCGCAAGGTCTCCCTTAAGGATCTCGGTCTTGAGGGAGAGTCCATCCCCGACAGCACTCTCGAGTCGGTCCCCTTCGTCGATTTCACGGAATTCACCATGCACACACTGCTGCTCTTCAATCTGAAGAGGAAAGGGACGCCGGCTTCTCCGTATCTGGAGGAGAGCGTTTTCCTCGCCGAAAACTGCGTGGACAAAACGGTCATCAAGAGCGGCCGGGAGAAGACGACGGAGCGCATCCTCGACAATATGGAGAGCGGCATCCGCCACAATCCCTACAGTCAGGAGATCCGGGAGCGCAACAGCATCAAAAACGGGGATGTGGCCGCACTCAGGCTGGCCCTTGGCGAGACCTTCTCCGGCAAATACGGCCAGCTCAGCGACAACCCCCTCCGCCAGGAGATCGACATGGGAATCGTCACCATGACCATCGCCACCCGCGCCGCCATCGAAGGCGGCCTCCACTACGAGGACGTCTTCTCCTTCTGCGACATCACGATCCGGCAGATGGAGGCCGGCCGGGACGTGCGGACGGTGCGCCACATCTACCGCAACGCCGAGTACCGCCTGGCGGAGATGGTGCACGAGTTGAAGGAGAAGCGGCACGAGCTCCCCGAAGGAAAGGAGAACCGCCACATCACAAGATGCAAGGACTACATCTTCGGGCATCTCCACGAGAAGATCACGGTGCAGGAGATCGCGCAGGCGATCGGCCTCGACCCCAGCTACCTCTCCTCCCTCTTCACCTCCTGCGAGCACATGACCCTCAAGCAGTTCATCCTGTTCGAGAAGATCAAGCTGGCCAAAAACATGCTGGTCTACTCCTCCTACTCCTATATCCAGATCGCCACCTACCTCGGCTTCTGCTCCCAGAGCCACCTGGGCACAGAATTCAAAAAGGCGACGGGCATGTCCCTCAAGGAATACCGCGACGCCTACGCAAAAGAAGAATTCATCGACAGGTGACAGTGGGGACAGTCCCCATTGTCACCTTTTTACAAAGATTTAACTTGACAGTACATTTGACAGCGAATAAAAAGCCCCGCCGTCGCAATCCGATGCGACAGCGGGGCCTTTCCTGCAGTCAATCCTCATCCAGCACCTTGTACGTAAAGAAATCGAAATCGGCCGTCTTCGCGTGAAACACCCTGTCCGCACAGGTGATGCCCACCATCGTCCCGGTAAATTCGCCGTA